>DASYFN010000134.1:0-58051 GCA_036498385.1 Klebsiella sp. | reverse complement strand
CCCAGCTCGCGAGCCACCATTTCCACTTCGTCCTGGTTGAACCAACCCAGACGCTGCTTAGTTTTACGCAGGTTGAAGAACAGCTTACGCTGCGCTTTAGTGGTTGCGACCTTCACGATACGCCAGTTACGCAGTACGTATTCGTGAATTTCCGCTTTGATCCAGTGCACGGCGAAGGAAACCAGACGCACGCCCACTTCCGGGTTAAAACGGCGCACGGCTTTCATCAGGCCGATGTTGCCTTCCTGAATCAGATCCGCCTGCGGCAGACCATAACCCGAGTAGTTACGAGCAATATGAACAACAAAGCGCAGGTGGGACAGGATCAGCTTTTTCGCTGCTTCCAGATCGCCCTGGTAATGCAGCTTTTCAGCAAGCTCCCGCTCTTCATCAGCCGATAACATCGGCCAGGTGTTAGCAGCCCGGATGTACGATTCCAGGTTACCAACGGGGGCTAAGGCTAAAGTTTGCATATCTTTGGTCATTCAAATCCTCTCAATCGATATCTTCTGGCATCGTTCTGTCCTCACAAATAAGCAACAAACATGCCAGCATTGATGAGCAACGAGAATATCACTCACATTTGTATCAGACAGTGATTTTATCCACAAGTTCCACGCAATGATGTGAATAGATTACGCACAAAATGTGACATGATAATGAAGTTTAGGGAAGCGACAACAGGAACTCTTTCCCTACAGCGAGATATTCCGTGCAGGGAAAGATTATACCAGATTTTTACTACTGGGGAGTAAAGTGACGTAAATGTTGAACGGTTGCCAGCCAGGCGGCGACCCAGCCAATCATTGAGCAAACAATCAGCATCAGCAGGCATTCATCAAGGCCTAAGCCGCTGAGTTCAAACTGCGTACCGAATACTTTCGCCACTTCGGTAACCGCTGACGACAGGCGCATGACCATAATTTCCGACAGAATCAGCGACAAAAACGCGCCAGAGAACCCAAGCAGCGCCCCGCCGTAAAGGAATGGTCGCAGAATAAAACCATCGGTTGCGCCAATCAGTTTCTGCACGTTAATGGTATCGCGGCGGGCGAAGATGCTCAGACGCACGCTGTTGCCGATAACCAGGAATACCGCCGCCACCATCAGGATACCGATCATCGCCGAAACGCGTCCGACCAACCCGGTTAACGACGAGAGGCGCGCAAACCAGCTATCATCCATACGCACTTCATCAACCCCCTGAACCCGGCTCACACGGTCGCGCAGCGTGTTCAGCGCTTCGACGCTCTGAAAATCAATCTTCGGCACCACGATCGCTACCGCCGGTAGCGGGTTTTCTTCCAGCATATCCAGCGCGCCGCCAAAGCCTGACCAGTTACGGAATTCGCCAAGGGCTTCATCGCGCGACAGATAATTGACCTTCTCGACGCCCTGCTCCGCCTGCAACTGGCCGACCACCTTCGCTGCGGCATCGTCATCCAGCGTTTTTTCCAGATAGACGGTGATTTGCGGGGTTGGATAATACTGCGACGCAGCGGTGCTGACGTTTTTGTACACCATGTAGCACACACTCGGCAGGGTCAACGAAATGGCGATAACCATGACAGTCAGGAAAGTCGCCAGCGGCGTGCTTTTCAGATCCTGCACCGCGCCGTGCCAGGCGTAACGCACCTGTTCATTAAACACGTTGCTCTTACGGGAAGCCGGATTCGGAGCCGCTTTTGGCCGCTTTGACGCATTGCGCCCGCTGCTACCGCCCGCTCCGCCTGTATTGCGAAAACGGTCGAATCGATTGCCGAACCGGCGAATGTGGTTCATTGCCTGGCGCTTATTCACCGATATGGCCTCCATGCATATGCCCCTCGCTGAGGGACAGGACGCGGTACGGACGACTGGAGATAAGCCCCAGATCATGCGTTGCCATCAGCACCGTCACCCCAACGCGGTTAAACTCTTCAAACAGACGTAAGATCCCTTCCGACAGAGCTTCGTCGAGGTTACCAGTCGGTTCATCCGCCAGCAGGACCGCAGGTTTGTTCACCACCGCGCGGGCGATGCCCACGCGCTGCTGTTCCCCGCCTGAAAGCTGAATCGGAAGGTTTTTCGCTTTGTCCAGCAGCCCGACTTTATCCAGCGCCGCCGAGACGCGACGACGAATATCATCGCCGCTGGCACCGGCGATAATCAGCGGGATCGCCACATTATCGTAAACGGTGCGGTCCATCAGCAGATGGTGGTCCTGGAAAATCATGCCAATCTGACGGCGCAAAAACGGTACCTCGCGGCTCTTCAGGCGGCTAATATCATGGCCGCCGAACAGGATTTTCCCGGCGCTGGGCCGTTCGATACCGCAGATAAGCTTCAGCAGGGTACTTTTCCCCGCGCCGGAATGGCCGGTCAGAAATGCCATCTCGCCCGCCCGCAGGTGGAAAGTGACCCCCTGCAGCGCTTGTCTCCCACCGAGATAGGCTTTGCTGACGTGTTCAAAGCGAATCATTTTTAATCCTCTCGGGCAAAAAGTGCCTCAATAAAGTCGCCCGCATTAAACGGACGCAGATCTTCAATACGTTCGCCAACACCGATGTAGCGAATCGGAATACCGAACTGATCGGCAACCGAGAAGATAACCCCGCCCTTGGCGGTACCATCCAGCTTAGTCAAAGTGATACCAGTCAGTCCAACCGCTTCATGGAACAGTTTGGCCTGGCTAATCGCGTTCTGCCCGGTGCTGGCGTCAATGGTCAGCATGATTTCATGCGGCGCATCGACATCCAGCTTTTTCATGACGCGGACAATCTTCTTCAGTTCTTCCATCAGGTGCGACTTATTCTGCAGACGACCTGCGGTATCCGCAATCAGGACGTCAATATTGCGCGCCTTCGCCGCCTGGATGGCATCGAAAATGACCGATGCCGAGTCCGCGCCCGTATGCTGAGCAACCACTGGAATATTGTTACGCTGCCCCCAAACCTGAAGCTGCTCTACCGCCGCCGCGCGGAAGGTATCGCCCGCCGCCAGCATCACCGACTTGCCCTGCTGCTCAAACTGCCGCGCCAGCTTACCGATAGTGGTAGTTTTGCCGACACCGTTGACGCCGACCATCAGAATGACAAACGGTGTTTTGCCTTCAACGTTCAGCGGCTCATCCACTTTCGCCAGGATATCGCCCATCTCTTCTTTCAGCAGGCCGTAGAGCGCCTCGGCGTCGCGCAACTGTTTGCGGCTGGCACCGTCGGTAAGATTAGTGATGATCTTACGCGTGGTCTCCACGCCGACATCGGCAATCAGCAGTTGCTCTTCAAGCTCTTCAAACAGATCATCGTCGATTTTCTTACCGCGGAACAGTCTGATAAATCCGGAACCAAGGTTCTGTTTGGTTTTCACCAGGCTGCGTTTGAGGCGAGCGAAGAAACCTTCTTTGGTTGGTTTTTCCTGCTCTAACGGCGTCACGACGGTTTCGTCCGGCACCACTTCAACGGCGTTTTCTGCCGCATCGGCCGCCGCCAGAGCCTGCGCTTCCAGCTCTTCATCGGTGATGTCGGCTTCCGCATCCTCTGCCGGTTCGTCCGGTTTCGGATCTTCAATGACCGCGTCTTCGGTTTCGTTAATAACTGTCGCTTCCGGTTCGACAATGACCTCTTCCGGCGTCTGTTCAACAACGACTTCAGCAACCACCGGCTCAGCAATGACTTCTTCAACCAGAGGCTCAGCGACAATTTCTTCAACCACGAGTTGTTCAGCAATTTCCTCAACCACCGGCGATTCGACAACTGCCTGCGGCTGTTCGCTCTCCACAACCTGCTCTGTCACCTCGACCACGTCGGCGGCAAAGGCTTCGGCGTCATGTCTCTCCGTCGCAACCGCGTCGACCGTTTCCGGCGCAGCCGCAGCGACTTCGCTTTCCGGAGCCTGTTCTTCAACCTCCTGCTGAGCTTCTACTTTTTGTTCTGTTTCGGTTTCCTGCGTCTGTTCTTTTTGACCAAAGCCCAGCCAGGAAAAGAAGCCACGTTTTTTGTCTTTCGCCATTTGCGACTACACTCCTCGCTGTTAATTCATGGCACAGCTTCGGCCAGTTGGTAGCGGAAGCTGAAAATGATGAAATTAGTCGGATAGTCTACCACTTAACTTAACTCGCATCACCGCCCCCGAATTAAGGTTTCAGCAACCGCTATCGATCGTTAGAATAGCAGCCCGGAAGTTGAGACTTGAGCAAAGAGATGAAGAAACCAAACCACGCGGGCAGCGGGCAGATCCGTATTATCGGCGGGCAATGGCGAGGCCGTAAATTACCGGTGCCGGAGAGCCCGGGTCTGCGCCCGACCACCGACCGGGTACGCGAAACGCTATTTAACTGGCTGGCACCGTCAATTGTTGATGCTAACTGCCTTGACTGCTTCGCTGGCAGCGGCGCGTTGGGTCTTGAAGCCCTCTCCCGCTACGCAGCCAACGCAACGCTGCTGGAAATGGAACGCGGCGTCGCGCAGCAGTTGCAAAAAAATCTGGCTACTCTGAAAGCCAGCAACGGGAAGGTCGTGAATGCCAATACCTTAACATTTCTCGCTCAGGCGGGCACGCCGCACCATATCGTGTTTGTCGATCCTCCGTTTCGCAAAGGGCTGCTTGAAGAGACGCTGAAACTGCTGGAAAACAATGCCTGGCTTAGCGATGAAGCGCTCATCTACATTGAGAGTGAAGTCGAAAACGGTTTACCGCCGGTACCGGCGAACTGGCATCCATACCGTGAGAAAGTGGCCGGACAGGTCGCCTACCGTCTCTACCAACGTGAGGCACAAGGAGAAAACCATGCTGATTAATTTTGGCCGCTTGCTGATGCTGTGCGTATGGGCGTTTTTGTTGCTGAACCTGTTTCTACCGTTCCCAAAACCGCTGAATATCTTCGTTAACGTGGCGCTAATTTTTATGATTCTGATGCACGGCCTGCAACTGACGCTGCTCAAGGCGACACAGACGAAAGAGATGCCACCGCTGGGGCGCTTCGAGCAGGTTCGTATTTTCATCTTTGGCGTGTTCGAACTGGTCGCCTGGCAGAAAAAGCTCAAGGCGCCCCTGAAGAAGAAGTAATGCCAGAAAAAGGTTCAGGGGTCTGGCGTAAACCCCATAAACCGCGAACCTTTATAGCTCAGGACGCCCTTATCGCCGACGCTTAGCGCATGATACTGCGGCGCCTGCAGACGAAAAACCACTTCCAGCCCACCGTTTTCCGGCCTGAAGCTTGCTTCATAACGCATCTCGCTGCCGGCAGGCGTCACCGTCTGCTGGCGCGAACGGCGATCGTTAATCACTTTCTCCCGCTTATTGCTCACCACCACCCGTTTTTGCAACAGCGGCGCGGCATCGTTATCCATTTTTTCCCGCCGCTGCTGCACATAGCGATACGACACGGCAACCGCAATGATGGCAACGGCAACCATAAAAAACAGCGGAACTTTACTCATTCACCTTGCCCCCAGGAATTATCAGGAATAAGAGTACAGCGGCTGGATTATCATTGTCATCTTCCGCTGCAAACCACTACACTGAGATTCAGTACTGTAAGTACAATCACTTACTTAATGATAACAGATACAGGGACTTACTATGCTTTGGTCATTTATTGCTGTCTGTTTCTCCGCATGGCTGTACGTCGATGCGTCTTATCGCGGGCCTGCCTGGCGTCGCTGGGTGTTTAAACCCGTCACGCTGATCCTGCTTCTGCTACTGGCCTGGCAAGCGCCGATGTTTAACGCCATCAGCTATCTGGTACTGGCAGGGCTTTGCGCCTCACTGGTCGGTGACGCGCTGACTCTGCTGCCTCGCCAACGGATAATGTACGCCGTGGGGGCGTTCTTTCTCTCGCATCTGCTCTACACCATCTGGTTTGCCAGCCAGCTGACGCTGTCCTTCTTCTGGCCGCTGCCGCTGGTGCTGCTGATCCTCGGCGCGCTGCTGCTGGCGATTATCTGGACACGTCTGGAAGAGATGCGGATGCCGGTGTTTACCTTTATCGCAATGACGCTGGTGATGGTCTGGCTGGCCGGGGAGATGTGGTTCGCCCGCCCGACGGATACCGCCCTGTCCGGCTTCGCTGGCGCAGCATCCCTGCTGCTCGGCAACGCAGTCTGGCTCATCAGCCATTATCGTCGCCGCTTCCGCGCAGACAACGCTATCTCCTCGGCGTTTTACTTCGCCGGGCACTTCCTGATCGTTCGCGCGCTGTATTTGTAATTAAGCGCTTGACTCTGGAGTCGACTCCAGAGTGTATCCTGCGGGTAATGAGAAAATTATCATTACCCGGAGGGTCCTATGTCGGCTCCAGAATCGCAGGATAAAAAAGTCCCACAATTCTCATCATTAAAATTTACCCCTGCCGCGCAGCCTTCGGAAAGCTGCTGCGCGGACCACGCCTGCGGCAGCGAAACCGCCGCTGAAAACGACGCGCTGAATCATGCACGCTTTAGCTGGCTGGTAGAAGGTATGGATTGCGCAGCCTGCGCCCGCAAGGTCGAAACCGCCGTTCGCAAGGTGCCAGGGGTCAATCAGGTTCAGGTGCTGTTTGCCACCGAAAAACTGCTGGTCAACGCCGATGGCGATATTCAATCGCAGATCGAAAGCGCCGTGCGCGCCGCGGGCTATCAGTTGCGTGATGAAAACGCGCCCCGGGAAGGGGCTCCAACCTCATGGCTGCGCGAGAATCTGCCGCTCATCACCCTGGTCGTCATGATGACGCTAAGCTGGGGGCTGGAGCAGTTCAACCCTCCTCTGGGCGAAATCGCCTTCATCGCAACCACGCTTGTCGGCCTGTGGCCGGTCGCCCGGCAAGCAATACGCCTGATCAAAAGTGGAAGCTGGTTCGCGATTGAAACCCTGATGAGCGTGGCGGCCATCGGCGCGCTGTTTATCGGCGCCACCGCCGAAGCGGCGATGGTGCTGCTGCTGTTCTTAATCGGCGAACGCCTTGAGGGCTGGGCCGCCAGCCGCGCGCGTCAAGGCGTCAGCGCATTGATGGCGCTGAAACCCGACACGGCAATCCGCGTGCACGATGGAGCGCGCGAAACCGTAGCCCAGCACGACCTGCGCCCCGGCGACGTGATTGAAGTAGCCGCCGGGGGCCGTCTGCCCGCCGATGGCCAGCTCCTCTCGCCCTTCGCCAGCTTTGATGAGAGCGCGCTAACCGGTGAATCCGTACCGGTAGAGCATAACGCCGGGGAGCGCGTGGCGGCAGGCGCCACCAGCGTCGATCGTCTGGTACAACTGAGGGTAATCTCCGAACCGGGCGACAGCGCCATTGATCGCATCCTTAAGCTGATTGAAGAAGCGGAGGAGCGCCGTGCGCCGATTGAACGCTTTATCGATCGCTTTAGTCGCATCTATACCCCGGCGATTATGGTTGTCGCGCTGCTGGTGGCCATTGTTCCGCCGCTGCTGTTTGCGGGCGCCTGGCTGCCATGGATCTATAAAGGCTTAACGCTGCTGTTGATTGGCTGTCCATGCGCGCTGGTGATCTCCACCCCGGCGGCGATTACTTCCGGGCTGGCGGTGGCGGCGCGTCGCGGCGCGCTGATTAAAGGCGGCGCGGCTCTGGAGCAACTGGGCCGCGTACGCCAGGTAGCATTTGATAAAACCGGCACCCTGACCATCGGCCAGCCGCGCGTCACCGCCGTTATGGCGACCGCGGATATCGCCGAAAACGATCTGCTGGCGCTGGCGGCTGCCGTGGAACAAGGCTCCAGCCACCCGTTAGCCCAGGCCATCGTACGGGAGGCAAAGCAGCGCCAGCTCGCCATTCCGCCAGCCAAAGACCAGCGCGCGCTGGCTGGCTCCGGCATTGAGGCGCAAGTAGCAGGTCGTCGGGTGCTGATTTGCGCTGGCGGGAAAAATCGCGATCCGCAGTACGATGAACGCATTCAGCAGCTGGAGAGCGCCGGGCAAACCGTGGTGCTGGTGATGCGTGATGAGGCGCTGCTGGGGATTCTGGCACTGCGCGATACGCTTCGCGATGATGCTCGCCAGGCGGTGGATGAACTCCATCAATTAGGCATTCAGGGGGTCATACTGACCGGCGATAACCCACGCGCGGCGGCGGCCATCGCCAGCGAGCTGGGGCTGGCGTTCCGCGCCGGGCTACTGCCTGCGGATAAAGTGCAGGCGGTAATGGCGCTTAATACGCAATCGCCATTGGCCATGGTCGGTGACGGCATCAACGATGCGCCAGCGATGAAAGCGGCGACGATTGGTATCGCGATGGGTAGCGGCACCGACGTCGCGCTGGAGACCGCCGATGCGGCATTGACCCACAATCGCCTGACCGGGCTGGCGCAGATGATTTCGCTGGCGCGCGCCACCCACGCCAATATCCGGCAGAATATCGCTATCGCCTTGGGTCTGAAGGGAATTTTCCTCGTTACCACCCTGCTCGGCCTGACCGGCCTGTGGCTGGCGGTGCTGGCGGATACCGGAGCGACGGTGCTGGTCACCGCCAACGCGCTGCGGCTGCTGCGTAAGAAGTAAGGAGAAAACACCGGGGGCGGCGCTTGACGCGCTTTGCCCGGGCTATGGGCTGGTGCGGTCTGGTAGCCCGGATAAGGCGTCAGCCGCAATCCAGGGAAGCCAGGCTCAGTGGCTTTTACGGATCAGATAACGGTACGGCAGCGCCTCGGTTTCCTGCGCCAGCAGCTCGTGTTCCATAAAGCGGCAGAAACCGGGAATATCGCGGGTGGTCGCCGGATCGTCGGCGACGATCAGCAACGTTTCGCCCACCGGTATCGTGCGCACGGTCTTGCGCACCATCATGACCGGTTCCGGGCAACGAAGCCCCTGCGCATCAAGGGTATGGTCAGGGCTGGAGAAAAGTTCGCTCATTTTCATCTCACATCAACAAAACGGCCCTAGTTTACCCCCAGTTCGCCAGTACGCAAGCCAGGTTAACGTTTGCGCGAAAAACAACCATTGCATTACGCACCCAACGCAGTATCATGCAGCCGTTTTTTATTGGGTTCCCTCACCCCAAATCACTAAAAAGGTCACAATATGAATCCGTTTACATCTGTTCAGCGTAAAAAAGCGCTGCTCTGGTTATCGCTTTTCCATCTGCTGATCATTACTTCCAGTAACTATCTGGTGCAGTTGCCGATCTCCATTTTTGGTTTTCATACCACCTGGGGCGCGTTCAGCTTTCCGTTTATTTTTCTCGCCACCGATCTGACGGTGCGGATTTTCGGCGCTCCGCTGGCGCGACGCATTATCTTTGCCGTCATGATCCCGGCGCTGCTTGTCTCCTACGGAGTTTCCGCGCTGTTTTATATGGGCGAGTGGCAGGGTTTTGCCGCATTAACCCGCTTTAACCTGTTTGTCGCCCGTATCGCCGCCGCCAGCTTTATGGCCTATGCGCTGGGGCAAATCCTCGATGTCCACGTCTTTAATCGCCTGCGTCAGAACCGCCGCTGGTGGCTGGCACCCACGGCATCCACCCTTTTCGGTAACGTCAGCGATACGCTGGCCTTCTTCTTTATCGCCTTCTGGCGCAGCCCGGACCCATTTATGGCGGTGCACTGGGGGGAAATCGCCATCGTCGATTACTGCTTCAAGGTGCTGATTAGCATCGTATTCTTCCTGCCGATGTATGGCATGTTATTGAATATGCTGCTGAAAAAGCTGACAGATAAATCTGATTTATCCGCATTGCAGCCAGGTTAAGAGTACTCACGAAACGGTGTGATAAGATAAGCGAATGAGCCATTAATGGCCGTTTATCGAAAGGAAGATGTCAATGCGCAATATGCTTAAATATGTCGGTATTGGTCTGCTGGTTATGGGGCTTGCGGCCTGTGATAACAGCGACACAAAAACGCCGACTACCGGGGCTGCTGCAGAAAGTAATGCCAGCGGGCAACCTGTTAGTCTGCTGGATGGCAAACTGAGCTTCTCCCTGCCTGCCGGTATGACCGACCAGAGCGGCAAGCTGGGCACCCAGGCCAACAATATGCACGTCTATTCTAATGCCACTGGCCAGAAAGCGGTGATCGTGATTGTCGGCGACAGCACTAATGAAGAGCTGGCCGTGATGACTCAGCGTCTGGAAGAGCAGCAGCGCAGCCGCGATCCACAGTTGCAGGTAGTGAGTAATAAATCTATTGAGATTAAAGGCCACACCCTGCAACAACTGGACACCATCATCTCCGCCAAGGGCCAGACCGCATGGTCTTCCGTCATTCTTGGTAAGGTTGATGACAAACTGCTGACGCTTCAGATCACACTGCCAGCGGATAACCAGCAGCAGGCGCAGACCGAAGCGGAAAACATTATCAACACCCTCGTCATCCAGTAACTACTGGCCTGACGCCGTGGCCTCCGGTTCACCGACCGGGGGCCGTTTTTTTAACCGCCATCCCAGCAGCAGCGCTATCGCGACCAGCCCCGCCGTCGCCAGATAGATCGATGAAATTCCCGCCCACGCCATCAGCAGCCCGGCAAGCGGACCGGTGATCCCCAGCGAGAGATCCATAAATACCGTATAGGTTGCCAGCGCCGACCCTTGGTTCTGCTGCGGCACGGCCTTTACCGCCACCACGCCAAGCGCCGGGAACACCAGCGAAAAACCGGCTCCAGCAAAGAAAGTACCGATCTTCGCCATCAATGGTGTCTCCGCGAATCCCACTAACAGCAGTCCGATAATCTCGACGACAAAACAGATCATCGCCACATTCAGCCCGCCGAGGCGATTAATTCCGTTGGGGAACAGCAGGCGAGAGCCAACAAAGGCGCAGCTAAATAGCGTCAGCGCAAAGGCCGCGCCGTCCCAGCCTTTGGCCTCATAAAACAGGGTGATAAAGGTGGCGATAACGCCAAAACCAGCCGATGCGAGAGCCAGCGCCATTCCGTAAAGCCAGACGCGCCCCAGCACCGCGCGAAACGACATCGCTTTACCCTTGCCTGCTTTTACCGCTGCTCGCGGCAATGCGCACAGTACAGCCACCAGCGCCACCGCCATAATAGTCAACGCCAGCCCGTGCAGGCCAATCAGCGAGTAACAGAGTACGCCGAGCGGCGCGCCCATCGCCATCGCCCCGTAGGTCACTATCCCGTTCCAGGAAATGACCCGCCCGATATGCAGCGAACCGACTACCCCGACGCCCCACAGCGTTGAGCCAGTTCCCGCAAAGCTCTGCCCGATGCCGAGAATAATGCGCCCAAGGCACAGCAGCGCCAGGCTAACAACGGGCCAACCGCCGCAGAGCGCCGCCAGCAGATAGCACAGTCCGCTCAGAAAGCAGCCGCACAGACCAAAAACGACGATTTTTTTCGGTCCCAGCAGATCGGCGTAGCGCCCGGCGTGAGGGCGACTGAGCAGAGTAGCGAAGTACTGAAGGCTAATCACCAGTCCAGCCCAAAAGGCGCTATACCCCATCACATCGTGAACATAGCCGGGCAACACCGCCAACGGCAGGCCAATGGTCAGATAGCTGGCAAAGTTAAAGATAACGACAGAGACAATCCGCAGATTGAGGCGCAATCCATTGAGCGCCGGTTCGGCGACGGTTTCGGGCATCGGGTTCTACCAGATTTTTACAACGGTGTTTCATTTCTACCACGCCGCGCATTATAAATCAGCAGCCAGATTAGGAGTAACGGAAACAGGCCAGCCACTACACTTAATGGAAATCATAAGAAAGGAACAATGAATGACAACCCCTCAGCCCGATAAAACGGGTATGCATATTCTGCTCAAACTGGCATCGCTGGTGGTGATCCTCGCGGGTATTCATGCCGCGGCAGATATCATTGTGCAACTATTACTGGCGCTGTTCTTCGCCATTGTTCTCAACCCTCTGGTGACGTGGTTTATTCGCCGCGGCGTCCGTCGCCCGGTAGCCATTGCTATCGTGGTCGTGGTAATGCTGATCGTTCTCACCGCGTTAATTGGCGTACTGGCTGCGTCGGTTAACGAATTCGTCGCCATGCTGCCAAAATATAATAAAGAGCTGACAGCGAAAGTCCTGCGGTTGCAGGAGGCGCTGCCGTTTTTGCATATTCACATGTCTCCGGAGCGTATGCTGCAACGCATAGACTCTGACAAGCTGATGACGTTCACTACCACCCTGATGACCGGGCTGTCTGGCGCCATGGCCAGCGTCATTTTGTTGCTCATGACCGTGGTCTTTATGCTTTTTGAAGTCCGCCATGTGCCCTATAAACTCCGCTTTGCCCTTAACAACCCACAAATCCACATCGCCGGTCTTCACCGGGCCTTAAAAGGCGTTTCGCATTATCTGGCGCTGAAAACGCTGCTCAGCCTGTGGACCGGGGTGATTATCTGGTTAGGACTGATGCTGATGGGAGTTCAGTTTGCGCTGATGTGGGGCGTGCTGGCTTTTCTGCTGAACTATGTGCCTAACATTGGTTCGGTGATTTCCGCCGTCCCGCCAATGATCCAGGCGTTACTTTTTAACGGTTATTACGAATGCCTGCTGGTTGGCGCGCTCTTTTTAGTCGTGCACATGATTATCGGCAATATTCTCGAACCGCGCATGATGGGCCACCGGCTGGGCATGTCGACGCTAGTGGTTTTCCTCTCGTTGCTGGTCTGGGGATGGCTGCTTGGCCCGGTGGGGATGCTGCTATCCGTGCCGTTAACCAGCGTGTGCAAAATATGGATGGAAACCACCAAAGGTGGCAGTAAGTTAGCCATACTGCTCGGGCCAGGGCGCCCGAAAAGCCGGTTGCCTGGCTAGCTCTGCCGTTTCAGCGGCCAGAAAATAGTCAGCACCCCGGCGACAATCAGCAGCACGCCGAGCAGCGATTGCCAGTGGAAAGGCTCATGCCAGCCAGGGAGCCAGATGGCGGCGGCCCAGACCAGAATGTAGCTCAGACTCAGCAGCGCGTAGGCTTTCGCCAGCGGCAGTTGATGCAGGGCGAAGTACCAGCAGACCATTGACAGCAGATAACCGAAAAGACCAAATACCAGGCCAAACGTGCCCGCCCGCAGATGCAGCAGATGGTGGAGAAAGGTGAATAAATCCGTCAGCGGCGGCAGTTCGACCATCGCGCTGCGCAGCAGCAGCTGTGCGCCGCTCACCAGGCCGACGCTGAATAACGCCCAGATTAAGCCCATCAGATGCGGCTCCCCAGAATAACGATCCCAACAATGATCAGCCCTACGCCAAACCAGTGGCGGCGCGTGACCGGCTCGCGCCAGATCCCCCACGCCGCAAGCGTCACCCAGACGAAGTTCAGGCTCAACATTGGGTAGGCAATGCTGACCGGGATCGACTGCAGCACGCTAAGCCACAGCAGCATGCTGCAGCCCAGAGAAAGCAGCGCTAGCCCCAGCCAGCCAAGGATATGGTACCCGCGCCGCCCGGATTTGGACGGTCGCGTCGCCTGTTTCTGACACAGCTGTCCGGCGCAGCTCAGCAGGCTGGCGAAAACCAGACAAATCCACACACTCATTGCGGCAGATACTGGATAAACACCACTCGCCCAAGCTCGTAGGCGCTATCCGGTTTCGGTAGCGATAAATCGGCCATACTCTCTCCTTTATCCATCAGCAGAACCAGCGAGACTGGCCCCTGCTGGCGATGCGTCGCTAACCAGTCAGCAAAATGTTCTTGATCGACAAACTGGTGCTGCGCGTCCGGCCAGGACAGACCGTACTTCAGCTCGCCCTGCTTGTCGAACAGAATGATATCGCTGCGCTTGAGCTCCCACGACAGCCCGCCAGCGATACCGATGTTATTGGTCAAAACGTAGCGGCTCGGGGTCAGCGATTCGCTGACGATATCCACCATAAACTGCGGCTGCTTGCTGTCGATAACGCGATCGGGAATAGCGAAACCCACCAGCAGCGCCAGCCCGAGCGGACAGCAGGCGGCGAGGGTCCAGCGGCGGCCGTTGTCCTTCATCGCCAGCCAGCCCATCAGCGCCCAGCAGCCAAATATCAGCGCCGCCAGCAGGCATTTATACAGCTCGATGTGGCTCCACACCGGCTTGTGCATAAAGCCCCACGGCGAAACCACCAGTACGGCAACCAGGCCAACCAGACCGAAGACCAGGTTGATCATGCCGTTGATTTTCAGCACTTTCACCCCCGCCTTTGCCGCATCCAGCGCATAGCGCGCCATCAGAATCGACAGCGGCGCGAAACACGGCAGGATGTAGGTCGGTAGTTTACCCTTAGCAATGCTGAAGAACAGTAACGGCATCGCCACCCACCCCAACAAATACAATGCCCCACGCGACTCATCGCGTTCGGTCCAGCCGCGCTTCAGCGCTCCCGGCAGCAGCGCCAGCCACGGCAGGCTTCCGGCAATCAGGAACGGGATGTAATACCAGAACGGCGCTTTATGCTGGGCATCTTTTTCGGCGAAGCGCTGAATATGTTCGACCCAAAAAAAGTAGCGCCAGAAATCCGGTTCGCGCCTGGCAATGGCCAGTGCCCAGGGCAGTACTACCAGCACGCAAACCCCAACCGCCAGCCAGCCGTAAGTCAGCACTTCGCGCCAGCGCTTACGCGCAATCACCCACGGCAGCACCCCAACCACCGGCACCGCCAGCGCGAGGAAACCTTTGGTCATCACCCCCATCCCGCAGGCAATACCGAGTAAAACATAGCCGAACATTTTGCCGCCGTGGCTTTGGGCCTGCGCCGCGCCCCAGAAGCTGCACATCGCCAGCGCCATCCACATGGTTATCATCGGGTCGAGCACCGCATAAGTGCCGATACCGTAGACCAGTAGCGCGCTCAGGAAGATAACCGACGACAGGATCGCGAGGCGTTTATTGCGGAAAATACGCCACGCCAGCCAGGCAACCAGCAGAGCCGTGACGGTAATGGAAAACACCGCGCCAAAGCGGACGGCAAAATTATTGTGACCGAATAGCCACTGACCAATACTGTTGATCCAGTACCCGGCAATCGGTTTTTCAAAGTAGCGCAGTCCGAGGAAGTGCGGCACCACCCAGTCGCCGGTCGCCAGCATCTCGCGACTGATCTCCGCGTAGCGGGTTTCGTCAGGCTGCCAGAGCAAACGGAAGTTGAGCGGCAGTAAATAGTAGAGGACAAAAAGGGCGACCAGAGAGGCGCCATAGCGAATGCTTTTCATCAAATACCCGAATTCAGTAATTGTTCACGCCCAAGCCAGCCTTCCCGACCGGCCAGTTCACCACGTACCACCTTACCTCGCGGCAGCACGCTAAAATCGGCGGGCAGTAGCTGGCTTAGCGGGCAAAACTGGATCTCTTCCTGAGCGGCCATGGTCAGTAGTTCATCAAACTGTGCCGCGAAGGCAATCCCTTCCACTTCTGCATGGATGGTATAGACAGGAGTCCCTGTGTCGCGGTGGATACCATCGAGCAGATAGCGGTTGAAGCCCGCAATATCCACCGTGCTACCAACCACTTCATCCCAGGTGGGTAACGTCACCGGGATCTGCACTGTCCCCGGCGCGTCGTTGCCAAGCTGCGGCAGGAAGGGGCCCGTCCCCCGACAGTCGCTGTTATAGAGAAAATCGAAAACCTCTTTAGCCTTGATTACCCGCTGATCGGCACGCCAGCCCGCAACGGCGGAGCAGGTCACCGGGCGACCGATAATCCGCTCCAGCTCCAGCAGTCCGCGTTCAATCTCCAGCGTCAGTCGCTCCGGCGGCCAGACGCCGCTCCACGTCTGCCAGCTATAGTGATCCCAGGCGTGCAGGCCGACTTCGTGAGCCTGCGCGGCGGCGCGGATAACCTCTTCATTCCCCGCGCCGATCCTGCGCCCTGGCCAGGCGGTACCAGCCAGTAAAATATCCCAGCCGTACAGCGAAGCAGCCTTTGAGCGCAGCATCTTCCACAGAAACTTCGGTTTGATCAGGCGCCATAAATGGCGCCCCATATTGTCCGGCCCAACGCTGAAAAAGAAGCTTGCCTGAATCCCGTGCTGGCTCAGCAGAGTCAGCAGTCGCGGAACCCCGTCCCGCGTACCGCGAAAGGTATCGACATCTATGCGTAAGCCGACCTGTTTCATGATTTACTGTCGTCCGTCAGTTCAACCGTGCGCAGGAAGAAGTCCAGGGTGTGTTCCACTGTCTCTTCCATTTCCACCGTCGGCACCCAGTTCAGGCAGCGCTTCGCGTTGCGAATGCTCGGCTTACGATGCTCGACGTCCTGGTAACCTTTACCGTAATAATCACTACTTTCGACTTCGCGGAAACCGGCAAACGGCGGGAAGCGGTCGCGCAGAGGGTGGCGTTCAAAGCAGGCCAGCAGCATTTCCGCCAGCTCTTTGATACTCGCTTCGTTATCCGGGTTGCCGATGTTAATAATCTGTCCGTCACAGCGGCCATCTTTGTTCTCGATAATACGGAACAGCGCTTCGATACCGTCACTGATATCGGTAAAACAGCGCTTCTGCTTACCGCCCTCAATCAGTTTGATCGGCGAACCTTCGACCAGGTTGAGGATCAACTGGGTGATGGCGCGAGAGCTACCGATGCGCGCAGCGTTGAGGTTATCGAGGCGCGGCCCCATCCAGTTAAACGGACGGAACAGGGTAAACTTCAGGCCGTTCTTATCCCCGTAGGCCCAGATCACGCGGTCCAGCAGTTGCTTGGAGACCGAGTAGATCCAGCGCTGTTTGTTAATCGGCCCGACCACCAGATTGGAGGTATCTTCATCGAAGTTGTTGTCGGTACACATGCCGTACACTTCAGAGGTCGACGGGAAGATGATGCGCTTATTGTATTTCACGCAGTCGCGGATAATCTTCAGGTTCTCTTCGAAATCCAGCTCAAACACGCGCAGCGGGTTGCGGGTATATTCGATAGGCGTGGCAATCGCCACCAACGGCAGGACCACGTCACACTTCTTAATGTGGTACTCGATCCACTCGGAGTGGATGCTGATATCGCCTTCAACAAAGTGGAAGCGCGGGTTGTTGAGGAAGCGGCTGATGGCGTCGGAGCCAATGTCCAGGCCGTAAATCTCATAGTTGTCATCCTGCAACAGCCGTTCGGTCAGGTGGTTGCCGATAAAACCGTTCACCCCGAGGATCAGCACGCGGGTACGGCGCTTAATCGCCACTACCGGTTTGCTGCTCAGCACCGCTCCGGCCACCAGGCCCAGCGCCTGCGCCAGTTGCGTACCCTGCATATAAATGCCGCGCTCGGTCTGCCCGGTGACAATTTCTAACGCCCCTTCCTGGCAAGCGACGACCAGCGGCGTGACGGAAATCACCGTACCCGCTTTAGCAACGGGCAGATCGTGACGCACACGGGACTTCCAGACGATAAATTTGTTCGCCCCGGCATAGCCGAACGCGCCCGGCCAGGGATCAGAGACCGCGCGCACAAGGTTATGCAGAGTCCGGGCGGATTGATCCCAGTCGAGACGACCATCTTCCGGCGTGCGGCGCCCCACGTAAGTCGCCTGGCTTTCATCCTGCGCGCGCTCTTCAGTTTTACCGTCGCGGATTGCGGGTAGCGCCTGAGCCAGCAGATCCGAAGCCGTAGCGCAGAGTTTACGGTGCAGAGCCAGCGCCGCGTCATCCGCGCCAATAGCCACGCTTTTCTGCGCTACGATATTCCCGGCATCGGCGCGGCTCACCATACGATGCAGCGTCACGCCGGTTTCGCTTTCGCCGTTTACCAACACCCAGTTCAGCGGCGCGCGACCGCGGTATTTCGGCAGCAGAGAACCATGCAGGTTAAAAGCCCCCTGTGGTGCAATATTCAGAATGTCCTCGCACAGCAGATTGCGGTAATAGAACGAAAACAGCACATCCGGTTTTATCTCGCGGAGACGTTCGATCCACAGCGGATGATTCACATCTTCCGGCGCCCATACTGGAATCCCTTGTTCCGCGGCAACTCGCGCCACAGAGCCAAAAAAATGATTTTCGCCAGGGTTATCCGGATGGGTAAAAATAGCAGCGATGTCATAACCGGCATCCAGCAGAGACTGAATTCCTGCACAACCCATATCGTGATAAGCGAAGACTACAGCTTTCATGAACGATCTTCCTCTTGAGATGCCGTTTCCGGCTGGCGAACAACACGTTGAATAAAGTAGCGAGGACGGGCACGAACGTCGTTATAGATGCGGCCGATATACTCCCCGAGCAGACCCATACCGACGAACTGAGCACCGATAAACATAAACAGCACCGCGAACAGCATGAACACCCCTTCCGCCGCCCACTGCGGACCGAACACCAGGCGCAGCACCACCAGCAGCAGGCCGAAAGCGAAGCCCAGCAGAGCGATGACGCTACCGAACAGGCTCAGCAGACGCAGCGGTGTGGTGGTCAGGCAGGTCACCAGGTCGTACATCAGGTTAATCAGGCGCATAAAGCTGTATTTGGAATCGCCGAATTCGCGCTCGGCGTGCATTACCGGGATCTCAACCGCCCGGCGGGCAAAGGTGTTCGCCAGAATTGGGATAAACGTACTGCGCTCATGGCAGTTGAGCATCGCGTCGATGATATGGCGACGATAGGCGCGCAGCATGCAGCCATAGTCGCCCATCGCTTTGCCTGTGGTGCGCTGGATCAGGCGGTTGATCATCTTCGAGGCGCTTTTACGGAAGAGGGTATCCTGGCGATTCTGGCGCACGGTACCGACCACGTCATAACCCTCATCGGCCTTCTCCACCAGGCGCGGGATCTCTTCCGGCGGGTTTTGCAGATCGGCATCAAGGGTAATGATCAGATCGCCGGTGACATGGCTGAAACCCGCCATAATCGCCGAGTGCTGGCCGTAGTTGCGGTTCAACAGCACCGCCACCACGTGACTGCCTTCGGCCTCGGCGGCTTCGGTTAACATCTGCGCCGAGTCATCGCTGCTGCCATCGTCCACCAGCAGAATTTCATACTGGCGTCCGAGCGTCGCGCAGGCGGTGTCGGTGCGGCGGATAAGTTCCGGCAGGCTCTCCTGTTCGTTATAAACGGGAATAACGACCGAAACCTTTTTCACGGGAGGATAGCTAAACATATCAACGTCCTGACAACTGGCGCAGTGCGGAAATAACCCGAGAGACATCGTCATCGGTCATATCCGGGAACAACGGAATGGAACAAATGCGGGCGCTGTTCCATTCCGTATGGGGTAATGAAACGTCAGGGAAACGCTCGCGGTAGTACTTTTGCGTATGTGCCGCGCGGAAGTGCAGGCCAGTGCCAATGCCCATGGCTTTCAGTTTTTCCATCAGGGCATCGCGGCTGATGCCGCAGGCTGCTTCGTCAACGCGGATAATAAACAGGTGCCAGGCATGCTGATGCTCCCATGCTGGCACCGCCAACGGCCTGAACGGCGTATCCGCCAGTTCGCGCAGATAGCGTTGCGCAATGGCGGCGCGACGCTGATTAGCGTGGGCGAGCTTGTCTAACTGCACCAGCGCCAGCGCGGCGTTGATATCCGCAAGATTGTATTTAAAGCCCGGTGAAATCACCTCCGCCTGCGGAGCGCGGCCCAGGGTCTGCCGATCATAAGCGTCAACGCCGAGGCCGTGGAACTTCAGGCTGCGAATGCGCGTGGCCAGCTCGTCATCGTCGGTCACCACCAGCCCGCCTTCGGCGCAGGTCATATTTTTGATCGCATGGAATGAGAAAATGGCGGTACCGCGCCAGCCGACGTGGTGACCTTTGTAGTACGTCCCCGCCGCGTGGGCGGCATCTTCAATCACCGGAATACCGTGACAGTCGCCAATAGCGCGAATGGCGTCGATGTCCACCGGCGCGCCCGCATAATGCACCGGAACGATCGCTTTGGTTCGCGGCGTGATTGCCGCTTCAACCGCTTCGGGGGTAATCATCAGATTATCGGGATCGACATCGATCATCACTGGGGTAGCGCCGAGCAGGCAGATCATGTTCAGCGTGGAGACCCAGGTCTGGGAAGGGGTGATAACTTCATCGCCCGCACCGATACCCAGCGCCATCAGCGTAACGTGCATGCCGCCGGTTGCCGAACTGACGGCAATGGCGTGGCGGTTGCCGGTTAACGTGCAGAACGCCTCTTCCAGCGCCTGGTTTTTCGGTCCGGTGGTGATCCAGCCCGATTGCAAAACTTCACGCAGCGCAGCCAGCTCTGCGTCGCCCATCGACGGGCGCGAAAACGGCAAAAAATCGCTCATTATGTTCCTGTTCTGTAAATGACCCAATGAAAAATGGGGTTGACCAGAAATATCCTGTACCTGCTGACTTAAACAAAATGAAAATGAAAGCGAAATCAACTGATGGCGCATTTCATGACTTTGTATTCAGATGTTGCTAAATTTAGCCAGGTTTGCTTAGGATAATATTAAGAAATTAATATTAATTAACCATGCATGATAATTACTTTGAAAATCAGTTAGTTAGTAGAATTTTGTTGTAGCAAAGGGAGGGGGAACTCCCGCTCCACAGAGCAATCGCGGGAAGGTATTGGTGAAAAGTAAACGAATGCTAAATCAGATTCTAATAAACCATCTTTAAAGATGGGCGACAAAATATAAAAAATCCAGTCGAATTAAAAAAATATTCCACAAATATGACAGTTTGATTAAATATACCCTCAATAATTCGCGTTGCTTAAAGGCAGCAAGGGAGTGATCCCGAGGAGTATAGATAACTATGTGACTGCGGTGAGCGACAAATCTGTCTGGAACAGATTTGAACGCCGTGCAGCGGCGGCCCGTAAGGGCGAGGCTCATGGATGAGCCGAGTAACAAAGCTAACACATAAGCAACTTGAAGTATGACGGGTATAGAGGAGTGATCATCATGTTAAACGGTATGAAACCCTTATCCCGCTCCCTACGCTGGGGTATGGTCGGAGGCGGCGGTACCAGCCAGATAGGCTACAGCCACCGCTGTGCGGCGCTACGCGACAACGTCTTCTCACTGCTGGCTGGTGCGCTCGATGTTGATGCCGAACGCGGACGTCAATTTGGCGAACAGATCGGCATCGCCCCGGAGCGCTGTTATAGCGATTATCAAACGCTGTTTGCCGATGAGGCTAAACGCGCTGATGGTATTGAAGCCGTATCGGTGACTACGCCGAACAATACTCACTTCGCCATCACTAAAGCGGCGCTGGAAGCCGGACTGCACGTTATTTGCGAAAAACCCCTCTGTTTTACCGCCGCCGAAGCTCGCGAACTGCTGACGCTGAGCAAAAAGCAGAATAAAATTATCGGCGTCACCTATGGCTATGCGGGATACCAGATGATCCAGCAGGCGCGGCAGATGATAGCCGAAGGGATGCTCGGTGAGATCCGGATTATTAATATGCAGTTTGCCCACGGTTTTCATAATAAAGCCGTCGAACTGCAGACTGAATCTACCCGCTGGCGGGTGACGCCCAAATATGCTGGTTCCAGCTATGTGTTGGGGGATCTGGCGACCCACCCGCTATTTATTGCGGAAACTATGGTACCGAACCTCAACATCACCCGGCTAATGTGCGCGCGCCAGAGCTTCGTCAAATCTCGTGCGCCGCTGGAAGATAACGCCTTTGTGCTAATGGAATATAACAACGGTGCCGTCGGTTCACTGTGGACCAGCGCGGTCAACAGTGGTGCGATGCATTCACAAAAAGTCCGCGTTATTGGCGAAAAAGCCAGTATTGAATGGTGGGATGAGCGCCCGAATCAGCTCAGCTATGAGGTGCAGGGCGAACCCGCACGCATTCTTGAGCGCGGGATGCCCTATCTGAGCCCGCAGGCGCTGGCAGATGACCGTATTGGTGGCGGCCACCCGGAAGGGCTGTTCGAGGCATGGGCTAACCTTTACCGCCGCTACGCTATCGCTATTGATGCAATGGATCGCGGCGATCAGGCGTTCCTGGAGACCTTCTGGTATCCGGATGTCGAAGCCGGACTCCACGGCGTCTATTGGGTTGAACAGTGCGTCAAATCCGCCGATGCAGGCGGCCAGTGGGTTGATTTTAATTGTCAATAGTCTATGAGCGCCAGTGGAGGCCCTCCACTGGTTTCTTTCTGTCTACCGCACTCACCTCATCATGCAACACAGCCGTAATATCTGTTAAACAAACATTTATTTACGCTTCTGACTCCCCCTACTACACTAGGCGCAGTTTTTATATTGAGGTGGTAATGGACGATAATAAAATGACGCCAGGCGAACTGCGCGCAACCTGGGGTTTGGGGACCGTATTCTCTTTGCGCATGCTCGGCATGTTTATGGTCCTGCCGATTCTGACCACTTACGGCATGGCATTACAGGGCGCAAGTGAAGCACTTATCGGACTGGCCATTGGTATTTACGGGCTGGCCCAGGCGATATTCCAGGTACCTTTTGGTCTGCTTTCCGATCGCATTGGCCGTAAACCGCTGATTGTCGGCGGGCTGTTAATCTTCGTTATCGGCAGCGTTATCGCCGCCCTTTCCGACTCTATCTGGGGCATTATTCTTGGCCGCGCGCTGCAAGGCTCCGGGGCCATTGCCGCAGCGGTCATGGCGCTGCTTTCCGATTTAACCCGCGAACAGAACCGCACCAAAGCCATGGCGTTTATTGGCGTCAGCTTTGGCATCACCTTTGCTATCGCCATGGTTCTCGGTCCTATTGTTACCCATCAGCTAGGCCTGCACGCCCTGTTCTGGATGATTGCCGCCCTGGCGACTCTTGGTATTCTGATTACGCTATGGGGGGTACCCAACAGCCAGAATCATGTGCTGAACCGCGAATCCGGGATGGTAAAAGGCTGCTTCAGCAAAGTACTTGCCGAGCCAAAACTACTGAAGCTCAATTTCGGTATTATGTGCCTGCATATCATGCTGATGTCCACCTTCGTTGCCCTGCCGGGCCAGCTCGAGGCCGCTGGTTTCCCCGCCGCCGAACACTGGAAAATCTATCTGGTCACCATGCTGGTCTCTTTTATCGCCGTGGTGCCATTTATTATCTACGCCGAAATGAAGCGCAAAATGAAGCGCGTCTTCCTGCTGTGCGTCGTTGTTCTGCTGATTGCTGAAATCGTGCTCTGGGGGGCAGGAGAATATTTCTGGGAACTGGTGGCGGGGGTTCAACTGTTCTTCCTCGCGTTTAACCTGCTGGAAGCACTGCTGCCGTCATTCATCAGTAAAGAGTCACCGGCCGGATATAAAGGCACTGCCATGGGAATTTACTCCACCAGCCAGTTCCTCGGCGTGGCAATCGGCGGGGCGCTCGGCGGCTGGATAGATGGCTTCTTTGACTCGCAAACCGTATTCCTGCTCGGCGCACTAGTGGCGATGTTGTGGCTGCTGGTGGCCAGCACCATGAGCGAGCCGCCGTACGTCAGCAGCCTCCGGGTCGAGATCCCCGATGATATCATGGCGGATAAAATGCTACAGGAACGCTTACAGGCTAAAGAGGGCGTAAAAGAAGCCCTGGTGATCACCGAAGAGCGTTCGGTGTATATCAAAATCGATAGCAAGATCACTAACCGCTTTGAGATCGAGCAGGCTATCAAAGGGACATAAAAGCGAAGGAGCCCGCTTCATGCAGGCAAAAAAACGGTTTTAAGTCGTGTATTCGCATTCTGCCGGGCGGCGGCTAACGCCTCGCCCGGCCTACAAAAAAATAGCGATATGACTATCTTAATCGCGGAAGTTTTTGAACTGAAACGGCTGACCTAAATTACCGCCGCGCACCAGCGCCATAACCGCCTGCAGGTCGTCGCGAGACTTACCGGTGATACGAATCTCTTCGCCCTGGATCTGCGCCTGTACTTTCAGCTTGCTGTCCTTAATAAGCTTGACGATTTTTTTCTGCGTCGCGCTCTCAATTCCCTGCTTCAGCTTCGCATCGACAAACCAGGTTTTACCGCTGTGCACGAATTCATCCGGCACCTCGATCGAACTGCCTTCAATTCCGCGTTTCAGCAGTTTCGCGCGCAGAATATCCAACAGTTGGTTAATCTGGAAATCAGACTCGCTGAGGACCTTGATGGTCTCGTTCTTTTCGTTCAGCTCAAAGCTCGCTTCGACGTTACGAAAATCAAAACGCGATTCAACCTCACGGGTCGCGTTCTCTACGGCGTTTCGAACTTCCTGAAGATCGACTTCAGAGACAATATCGAAAGATGGCATCTTTTCCTCTCCTTTCGTTTCTTTGGCGTTGCATAATACCCACAACGCGACATAACTCAACTTGTTATCCCGGAAGGATAACTGATAACGCTATACTTTAGCCATGAGCACCTGATGCAGCACTCACAGGTGAGGAGGAATAATGAAAGTAACCGTACTCGGATGCGGTGCACTGGGACAGTTATGGCTAACTGCGCTGTACAAACACGGACATGACGTTCAGGGCTGGTTACGCGTCCCGCAGCCATTCTGTAGCATCAATGTGATTGAAACCAACGGCAGCGTGTTTAATGAATCATTTACCGCTAACGATCCTGATTTTCTCGCCAGTAGCGACCTGCTGTTGGTGACACTAAAAGCCTGGCAGGTCTCTAATGCGGTGAAAAACCTGAGCACTATCCTGCCCTCGTCAGTACCTGTTCTGCTCATGCATAACGGTATGGGTACCGTAGAGGAATTGAAGACCATCAAACAGCCGTTGCTGCTGGCTTCGACAACTCAGGCGGCCCGCCGCGACGGCAACGTTATTGTCCACGTCGCCAACGGCACCAGCCATATTGGCCCGGCGAAAAATTATCCGCAGGACTACAGCTATCTTGCCGATGTGCTACAGGGCGTATTGCCCGACGTCGCCTGGCATAACAATATCTACCCCGCCATCTGGAGTAAACTGGCGGTAAACTGCGTGATTAACCCGCTGACGGCGTTAAAGAATTGCCAGAACGGCATCTTACGTGAATTCCCGCAGGAGGTCGCCGCTATCTGTTATGAAGTTGCAGCGGTTATGGAGCGCGAGGGGATGCATACCTCGCCGGAAAACCTGTTATGCTACATTTATCAGGTTATTGAAAATACGGCAGAAAATACCTCATCAATGTTGCAGGATATCCTCGCCCAGCGTCATACGGAAATCGATTATATTACCGGTTTTCTGTTAAAGCGCGCCCGAGCCCACGGTATAGCCGTACCTGAAAATACCCACCTGTTTGAACTGGTAAAGCGTAAGGAGAATGAATATGAGCGCGTCGGCACTGATTTGCCTCGCCCCTGGTAGCGAAGAGACCGAAGCGGTCACCACCATAGATTTACTTGTTCGCGGCGGCGTAAAGGTCACTATCGCTAGCGTCGCCAGCGATGGCAACCTGACTATCGTCTGCTCGCGCGGCGTCAAACTGCTGGCCGATGCGCCGCTGGTGGAAGTGGCCGACGGCGATTTCGATATCCTTGTTCTGCCCGGCGGCATTAAGGGTGCGGAGTGCTTTCGCGACAGCCCGCTGCTGGTTGAAACGGTACGTCAGTTCCATCTTTCCGGGCGCATCGTTGCCGCTATCTGCGCCGCGGCGGCTACCGTGCTGGTACCGCATAATCTATTCCCCATCGGCAATATGACCGGCTTTCCGGCGCTGAAAGAGCAAATTCCCCCTGAGCAGTGGCAGGATAAGCGCGTCGTCTGGGATGCTCGCGTTAAGCTACTCACCAGCCAGGGGCCGGGAACATCAATTGATTTCGCGTTGAAGATGATCGATCTACTGGTTGGACGCGCAAAAGCGCATGAAGTTGCTTCACAGCTGGTGATGGCGGCAGGAATTTATAACTACTACGAATAAACGCAAAACGGCAACCAGGGTTACCGTTTTGCATGTTTGCGCCCTCATCCGTAGAAACTACGGGCGATATACTTTCACGTTCTCAAAGCCCTGCTCGCGCAGATATAGCGCCTGCAGGCGGCTCATCACCCCGCGTTCGCACCACAGCAGCCAGGTTTTACTCTGGTCGAGATCACCAAATTGGGTGCTCAGCTTATAGAACGGAAGCGAAACGACATCCACGCCTTCCACCTTCAGCGGTTTTTCATCCTGCTCGTCGATAGAGCGGATATCAAGGATAACGTCGTCAGGAGCAAAACCGCTGACGGTTTCCACTTCCACCACGTCCTGCTCAGCCTGCTGAGCGATATCGCGGATATCAATGTTATTCGCTTCCGCCACGACTTTCTCAAGAATGCTGAAATCGAAATGCTCTTCTTCCGCCTCGATCTTCGCCTTCACCGCTTTAACGGTTGGGCTCTTCGAGATAACGCCGCAGTATTCCGGCATAGTGCGGGCAAAATCTTCGGTACCGATTTCACGCGCGAGGTTAATAATGTGCTCTTTATCGTGCGAAATCAGCGGACGCAGGATCAGCGTATCCGAGACGTTGTCGATCAGGCGCAAATTGGTCAGCGTCTGGCTGGAGACCTGGCCTAACGCTTCGCCAGTGACCAACGCCTGCACGCCGTAGCGCTCGGCGACCTTTGACGCTGCGCGAACCATCATGCGCTTGAGCACCACGCCCATCTGGCCGTCATCGACTTTTTCAAGGATCTCGCCAACTACCGGCTCGAAATTAATCGCCACGAAACGCACGCGGTGGGAGCTGCCGAAGCGGTTCCACAGGTAATGCGCCACCTGGCGCACACCGATTTCATGGGCAGCGCCGCCGAGGTTAAAGAAGCAGTAATGCACGCGGCAACCGCGACGCATCAGCATATAGCTGGAGACGCCGGAGTCGAAACCACCGGAAATCAGCGACAACACATCTTCCTGGGTGCCGATCGGGAAACCGCCAATACCCTCGTAGCGCCCTTTTACCAGCAGCAGGCGATCGTTTTCGATTTCGAGATTAACCGTAACATCGGGGTCGGTCAGCTTCACGCGCGCCGTTTCAATATACTGGTTCAAACCGCCGCCGACGTAGCGCTCCACTTCGATTGAGGTAAACTCATGCTTACCGCGACGCTTAACACGCACGCAAAAAGTTTTACCTTCCAGCGCTTCACGCCACAGCGGCAGCGTCTGCTCGAAAATATCGTGCAGGGAAGTAAAAGGAACGTCTTCGACTTCCAGAATATGGTGGATACCGGGAATACGGGTCAGAGCGTCGCGGATAGCCAGACGCTGGTTTTCATCCTTCGCCCGGACTTCGATATGATCCCAGTGACGAACGACGGCAAGCGTCTCATCATAGTTTTTGAGAACGTTACGAATGTTCCCGGTTAAAATTTTAATGAAGCGCAATCGCACAGATTGGCTTTTGATGGTGATTTCCGGGAACAATTTAATGATAAACTTCATGGCGACAATAGTTCGTTGGCAAGCCCGACGGGGCTTTAAGCATAAAAAGTTGTACAGGCGCAATCGGCGTCTGCACCCAGGGCGCGGAGTATACCACTATTGGGCGCTTTTCACCTGGCATTGCGCGTTATTTGCTTAACCGCGCGACTTCGTTACCATATTGATAGCCATCGAGACATCACAAGAGTCTATATTCACTATGCCAAAGAAAAATGAGGCCCCGGCCAGCTTTGAAACCGCCCTGGGCGAACTAGAGCAAATTGTTAATCGTCTGGAAAGCGGCTCGCTGCCGTTAGAAGAAGCGCTCGGCGAATTTGAGCGCGGAATAAAACTGGCGCGCCAGGGGCAGGCAAAGCTGCAGCAGGCCGAGCAGCGTGTACAAATCCTGCTGGCGGATAGCGAAGACGCGCCGCTGACCCCTTTTACGCCGGACGCTGAATAAATGGAATTCCCGCAACAGCTACAGGCGTGCGTTGAGCAGGCTAACGAAGCGCTGCGCCGTTTTATCACCCCGCAGCACTTTCAGAACACTCCACTGGTCGAAGCCATGCGGTATGGCGCATTATTAGGCGGCAAGCGCCTGCGCCCGTTCCTGGTTTACGCGACTGGCGACATGTTTGGTGTTAGCCGCGCGACGCTGGACGCCCCTGCCGCCGCCGTCGAATGCATTCACGCCTATTCGCTGATGCATGACGACCTCCCGGCGATGGACAATGACGATTTACGCCGTGGCCAACCGACCTGTCATATAAAATTCGGCGAAGCGAACGCAATTCTTGCCGGAGACGCCCTACAAACGCTGGCGTTTTCTATACTGAGTGATGCGCCGATGCCGGAAGTGCCGGATCGCGATCGCCTGGCGATGATTTCTGAACTGGCGCAGGCCAGCGGCATCGCTGGTATGTGCGGCGGTCAGGCACTGGATCTGGAAGCGGAAGGCCATCAGGTTGACCTGCAATCGCTGGAGCGTATCCACCGCCATAAGACTGGCGCGTTGATTCGCGCAGCGGTACGAATGGGCGCGTTGAGCGCAGGTGAAGCCGGGCGCAGGGTGCTACCCGCTCTTGATCGATACGCAGAAAGCATCGGTCTCGCCTTCCAGGTCCAGGATGACATTCTCGACGTGGTAGGGGATACTGCCACCCTTGGCAAACGTCAGGGAGCCGACCAGCAGTTGGGCAAAAGCACCTATCCCGCCCTTCTGGGACTTGAACAAGCCCGGAAAAAGGCCCATGACCTGATTACCGACGCCCGCCAGTCGTTAAATGAGCTGGCCGCGCAATCTCTGGATACCACGGCACTGGAAGCGCTCGCGAATTACATAATTCAGCGTGATAAATAAACAATAAATGAGTCTCTGATGAGTTTTGATATTGCCAAATACCCGACCCTGGCGCTGGTGGACTCCACCCAGGAGTTGCGTTTATTGCCGAAAGATAGCCTGCCAAAACTGTGCGACGAGCTGCGACGCTATCTGCTGGACAGCGTCAGCCGTTCCAGCGGACACTTTGCTTCCGGCCTCGGCACGGTAGAACTAACCGTGGCGCTTCACTATGTTTATAACACGCCTTTCGATCGCCTAATCTGGGACGTCGGCCATCAGGCTTACCCGCATAAAATTCTGACCGGACGCCGCGACCAAATCGGTACCATCCGCCAGAAAGACGGACTGCATCCCTTCCCGTGGCGCGAAGAAAGCGAGTATGACGTCCTGAGCGTCGGCCACTCGTCTACTTCCATCTCCGCCGGGATCGGCATAGCCATCGCTGCTGCCAAAGAAGACAAGCAGCGCCGCGCGGTCTGCGTGATCGGCGACGGGGCGATAACCGCCGGGATGGCATTTGAAGCGATGAACCACGCAGGCGATATCAGACCCGATCTGCTGGTGGTGCTTAACGACAATGAGATGTCGATCTCCGAAAACGTCGGCGCGCTAAGCAATCATCTGGCGCAGCTGCTTTCCGGCAAGTTCTACTCCACGTTACGCGAAGGCGGCAAAAAGGTCTTCTCTGGAGTACCGCCGATTAAAGAGCTGCTCAAACGCACCGAGGAACATATCAAAGGGATGGTGGTTCCGGGGACGTTGTTTGAAGAGCTGGGCTTTAACTACATTGGGCCGGTGGATGGCCACGATGTTATCGGGCTGGCTAATACGCTGAAGAACATGCGTGATCTGAAAGGACCACAGTTCCTGCACATTATGACCAAAAAAGGGCGCGGTTATGAGCCCGCAGAAAAAGACCCGATTACCTTCCACGCGGTACCTAAATTCGATCACACCAGCGGCGTGTTGCCGAAAAGCAGCGGCGGCTTACCCACTTATTCAAAAATTTTCGGCGACTGGCTGTGCGAAACTGCCGCGAAAGATGACAAGTTGATGGCCGTTACGCCAGCAATGCGCGAAGGTTCAGGGATGGTCGAGTTCTCGAAAAAATATCCCGACCAGTATTTCGACGTGGCCATTGCCGAGCAGCATGCGGTGACATTTGCTGCCGGGCTGGCGATTGGCGGCTATAAGCCGGTAGTGGCGATTTACTCCACCTTCCTGCAACGTGCCTACGACCAGGTGATTCACGATGTCGCTATTCAGAAGTTGCCGGTGCTGTTCGCTATCGATCGCGCGGGTATCGTCGGTGCCGATGGGCAAACTCACCAGGGCGCGTTTGATATCTCCTTCCTGCGCTGCATCCCGGATATGGTTATCATGACCCCAAGCGACGAGAATGAATGTCGCCAGATGTTGTATACCGGTTACCACTACAACGACGGCCCGAGCGCGGTGCGCTATCCGCGCGGCTCTGGTACCGGCGCGGCGTTTGCACCGCTGGCCTCGCTGCCTGTCGGTAAAGGCGTAGTGAAACGCAAAGGCGAGAAAATCGCGATTCTTAACTTCGGCACGCTGCTGCCGCAAGCCGCCAAAGTGGCGGAAAAGCTTAATGCCACTCTGGTGGATATGCGCTTTGCCAAACCGCTGGATGAAGCGCTGGCGCTACAACTGGCCGCAGAACACGATGTACTGGTCACTCTGGAAGAGAATGCCATTATGGGCGGTGCAGGCAGCGGCGTGAACGAGCTACTGATGTCACATCGCCGCGCTATTCCGGTGCTGAATCTTGGTCTGCCTGATTTCTTCATTCCGCAAGGAACCCAGGAAGAAATTCAGGCCGATCTCGGCCTGGACGCCGCCGGAATAGAAGCCAAAATCCACGCCTGGCTAGCATAATTTCTGCGACCGCTCCTGCTATGCTTAAAGGATACCCCCTTTACCCGTAGCAGGAGCTGCACTATGCACTACATCCCTCTTGGCGATACCGATCTACGCGTTTCCCGACTCTGCCTCGGCTGTATGACCTTCGGTGAACCGGACCGTGGTAACCATGCCTGGACCTTACCAGAAGAGAGCAGCCGCCCGCTGATTAAATACGCCCTTGAAGGCGGTATTAACTTTTTCGACACCTCTAATAACTATTCAGACGGCAGCAGCGAAGAGATCCTTGGCCGCGCCCTGCGCGAGTATGCCCGACGCGATTCGGTGATCGTCGCTACCAAGGTTTATCATCAGGTGGGCGATTTGCCTCAGGGTTTATCACGGGCGCAGATCCTGCGCTCCATTGACGACAGCCTGCGCCGCCTCGGCATGGAGTATGTCGATCTGCTACAAATCCACCGTTGGGATTACACCACACCCATTGAAGAAACCCTGGAGGCGCTAAACGACGTCGTCAAGGCGGGGAAAGCCCGCTATATCGGCGCATCGTCGATGCATGCCCGCCAGTTTGCCCAGGCGCTGGCGTTGCAGGAACAGCATAACTGGGCCCGCTTCGTCACCATGCAGGATCACTACAATCTGATTTATCGTGAAGAAGAGAACGAGATGCTGCCGCTGTGCAGCCGCGAAGGTATTGCAGTGATGCCGTGGAGCCCGCTGGCACGCGGTCGCCTGACGCGTCCGTGGGGGGAAACCACCGCCCGTCTGGTATCAGACGAGGTCGGTAAATCGCTCTACAATGCCATGGATGCGAATGATGAACTGATTGCGACAAAGCTGGCCGAAGTCGCGGAGGAGCTTGATGCCAACCGCGCGCAGGTCGCGCTGGCCTGGTTATTGAGCAAGCCCGGGGTGGCTGCGCCGATTATCGGTGCCTCAAGGCAAGAACAGCTGGATGAGCTACTGCATGCGGTCGATTTAACACTGACGCCAGAGCAGATTGAAAAACTGGAGTCACCGTATAAACCGCACCCGATTGTGGGGTTTAAATAACGCGCTGTTCCTCGCCAGTTTCCCGGCTCGCGCTGCGCTTAGCCATATACGGACAGGTGCGCAGCACCGCCTCCGGGAAAAGCCCGTCTGCGCCATTTTCCAGGGGCGCTACGCCAGCCGGGCCGGCCTGGGTTTAGAAAAGACCAATCGGCCAGTGATGACCAATGACGTACAGCACTCCTGCGGAAATCACCCCGGCGACGATATCGTCCACCATGATCCCCATCCCGCCATGAATATTGCGGTCGAACCAGCGGATAGGCCACGGCTTCCACATATCAAAGATGCGGAAAATCACGAATCCGGCGGCAACCCACTGCCAGTCCATCGTCGGTAAAGCCATCAGGGTGATCCACATCCCGACGAACTCGTCCCAGACGATACTGCCGTGATCGTGGGTGCCCATATCTTTCGCCGTACGGTGACAAATATAAACCCCGATACAGATACTCATCATCACCACCAGCGAATAGAGCTGCCAGGGGAGTAAGGTCAGCAGATACCAGAAGGGGATCGACGCCAGCGACCCCATCGTGCCGGGGACAACGGGGCTAAGACCGCTGCCGAAACCCGTCGCCAGCAGATGCCAGGGGTTGCTCATCTTCAGGCGGCTTTTCGCCACATCTCTACTATGCGCCAAAATGATCGTATCCCTTAAAATCAAACGTGACAGGCTTACCTTCGCGTGTGAATTGCAGACCTTCCGACTCCGGAAGAATCTGTCCAATGCAGGTAAAACGCGCGCCGAGATTAGCGAGGGCAAAATCCAGCGCCCCGCGGTTGAGCTCAGGCACGGTGAAGCACAGCTCATAATCTTCGCCGCCGGAGAGCGCCCAGCGCAGCGCCTGTTCCGTCTCAACCTGGCGCAACATCGCATCCGAGAAAGGCATCGCATCAAGATCGACGCGTGCGCCGCAGCCGCTGGCGTTAAGAATATGCCCCAGGTCAGAAATCAAACCGTCGGAGAGATCGATGGCGGAATTCGCCAGATCGCGCAGCGCTTGCCCCTGCAGAACCCGCGGCAGCGGACGCAAATGACGCGCCAGGAGATAATCCGCGTCGGTGGCATCTGCAACCTGCAGCCGGTCCTGCAAAATCGCCAGACCTGCAGCGCTGTCTCCAGGCGTCCCGGTGACGTAAATCCAGTCGCCCGGCTTCGCCCCGGAACGTTTCAGACCACGTCCCGTCGGTACAAAGCCGTGGATACCCAGCGTTATCGAAAGCGGTCCGCGAGTGGTATCGCCGCCAATGAGCTGCATATCGTAATAGTTGAGCTGAACGAACAGGCTGTCGCTAAAGGCTTCGAGCCAGGCTTCGTCTGCTTCAGGCAGGGTCAGGGCCAGCGTTAACCACGCCGGTTCAGCGCCCATTGCCGCCAGATCGCTCAAATTCACCGCCAGCGCTTTATAAGCGAGGTCGGCAGGGTCGATATCAGGTAAGAAATGGTTTCCCGCCACCAGGGTGTCGGTGCTGATTGCCAGCGTTTTTTTCTCGGGGATGTTCAGGAGCGCGCAATCGTCGCCAATGCCGGTTTCAACATCCAGACGAGCGCTTTTTACGCGATCAAAATAACGGGCAATCAGGGAAAATTCGCTGCATGCCATACGTTATGCCTCAGCAAAAGAAAAGAATAAGGCCGGTTTGCAGGAGCGAGACGCTGCAAAAACCGGCCCTGGCGTTTACTTTTTGTTGGGACGAATTACCGGGGCAGCTTTGTCCAGTACGCCATTGACAAACTTATGGCTATCTTCAGCGCCAAAGGTTTTCGCCAGTTCGATGGCTTCGTTAATCGCAACTTTGTACGGTACATCGCTACGCTTTGACAGCTCAAACAGTGCAATACGCAGCACTGCTTTTTCCACCTGACCCAGCTCGTCGAGCAGACGAGAAAGATACGGCTTCATCAGACCGTCGAGATACGCGCTGTTAGTCGCCACTCCGGACAGCAGTTCACGGAAATACAGAACGTCTACATCTTTCACATCCTGTTCCGCCAGGAACTGGTATTCAACATCAGAGATGTCGTTTTTGGACAACTGCCAGGAGTAAAGCGCCTGGACAGCACACTCACGGGCGCGGCGACGAGCAGCAGGTTTCACGGAATTCCCCTTACAAAAATCAGGCCTTGATGGCTTTCAATACGTTAATCATTTCCAGCGCGGTCAGCGCTGCTTCAGCGCCTTTGTTACCGGCTTTGGTGCCAGCGCGTTCGATGGCTTGTTCAATACTTTCAGTGGTCAGAACACCGAAGGCTACCGGGATCCCGCTGTCCTGAGCGACGTGCGCCAGGCCATTACTTGCACCGCCAGCCACATATTCAAAGTGCGCGGTGCCACCGCGGATAACGGTACCCAGCGCGATCACCGCATCATATTTACCGGTTTTCGCCAGTGCGTCAGCCGCCAGCGGCAGCTCATACGCGCCTGGAACCCAAACGACGGTAATATTTTCATCTTTTACCTGACCAATACGCTTCAGGGCGTCAATCGCACCTTCCAGCAGGCTGTCATTGATAAAGTTGTTGAAACGCGCAATGGTGATGGCGACGCGAGCGTCCGGGGTAGCAACGTTAGCTTCAATAATGTTCATACTCTTCCTTCGGGTTCATTTGGCCCCGCAAGGGGGGCGGATTCTATCATAATAATCGGCGCACTGCTTTCCCTTTTGACCGGGGAAATCAAGCATTCACTAAATGCAGGCAAATATCCGGACCTACATGACGTATCTCGTTGAATGTGAAATGGGGTACCTGGCTCAGTTTCTCAAGCCCCGGCAACGTACATAATCCGCGCGCATCGCTGCCTAATAGTTTAGGCGCTATATAGACGATAAGCTCATCCACCAGCCCGGCCTGCAGTAGTGCACCGGCAAGGGATGGTCCTGCTTCTACCCAAATGCTATTAATTTGCTGTTTACCCAGTTGCATCATCAGTAAAACCAGATCCAGACGTCCGTTATGCTCCGGCACCAGCAGGGTGCGCACGCTCTCCGGCCACCGACGTTCATCTTCACGGGTACGGGCAAACAGCGTTTCGCCTGTCTGCTGCACAATACGATGCTGCGGAGTGACGCGATTCTGACTATCGATAACGATGCGTAAAGGCTGACGCAGGTTTTCCTGCGGATACAACGCCTGGGTGTCGGCGTTTAACTCACCCCAGCGCACAGTTAGCGCCGGGTCATCCGCTAGCACCGTCGCGCTGCTGGTAAGAATGGCATGGCTTTGCGCACGCAGACGCTGCACATCGCGTCGCGCCTGCGGTGAGGTTATCCACTGGCTCTCTCCGCTAGCCATCGCCGTACGACCATCCAGTGACGCGCCCATTTTTAACTGGATCCAGGGAAAGCCGGTGCGCATCCGCTTAAGAAAACCTTTATTAAGCGCTTCGGCTTCGTTCATCATCAGCCCATGGCTGACATCGACGCCTTCCTGCTGCAAACGGTACAAACCACGCCCCGCGACCTGCGGATTCGGATCCTGCATTGCGGCAACCACGCGAGCCACGCCAGCGGCAATCAGCGCTTCGCAGCACGGCGGTGTACGCCCGTGATGGCTACAGGGTTCCAGCGTAACGTATGCCGTCGCGCCTTTCGCTTTTTCGCCCGCCATGCGCAGCGCATGCACTTCCGCGTGCGGTTCGCCTGCGCGATAGTGAAAACCTTCGCCGACGATCTCGCCATCTTTAACGATCACGCATCCAACATTCGGGTTTGGGTGAGTGGTAAAGCGTCCGCGCGCAGCCAGCTTCAGTGCGCGCGCCATATACATTTCGTCCAGCATGGGCTCAGTCCTGTAAGCGGGCGATCTCTTCGCCGAACTCTTTGATATCTTCGAAGCTGCGATAGACGGAAGCAAAGCGGATGTAGGCCACTTTATCGAGTTTTTTCAACTGCTCCATCACCAGATTGCCGATCATTTTGCTCGGCACTTCACGCTCGCCGGTCCCACGCAGATGGGTTTTGATATGGTTAAGCGCCATTTCGACGTCATCTGAACTGACCGGACGCTTCTCCAGCGCTTTCTGCATTCCGCTGCGCAGTTTGTCTTCATTAAAAGGCTCGCGCACATCGTTGCTTTTTACGACTCGCGGCATCACCAGCTCCGCCACTTCAAACGTCGTAAAACGTTCATTACAGACCAGACACTGGCGGCGACGACGCACGGAAGAGCCCTCGCCCACCAGACGAGAGTCAATAACTTTGGTATCTACGGCGAAACAGAAAGGGCAATGCATAGCGCGTCCTGACATGGAGTTAAACTAACCGGTAGTTTACCGCGAAGTGACCCGACAACAAAGAAAGAGCTTTTGAGACAAAGGATCTATAGCGCGTTTATCCGAACGATCTACCATTAAGCATCCTCTGCTAATGGAATCCCGATTATGACAAGACGTTATTTAAAACTGGCTATTGTGGGTAGCATTTTCACCCTCAGCGCCTGCGCGCAGCAAAGCGAAATCCGTCAGATGAACCAGAGCGTGAGCACGCTAAGCAAAAAGATGACCCAACTCAATCAGCAAACGGTAAAAATTACCCAGCAAAACGTTCTGAATGCTAAATCGAACAGCGGCGTTTACCTGTTGCCAGGGGCAAAAACGCCAGCCCGTCTCAAAAGTCAGATCGGTACCCTGCGCATGTCTCTGCTCAATATCACCGCCGATGGCGACGGTACCCGCCTGACCTTGCATATCCAGGGTGAATCAAACGATCCGCTGCCGGCCTTTAGCGCGACAGTCGCCTCGGGGCAGATCAGCGGCACCACCGATAACTATCAGGAAGTAAACGTACAAAATCAGCTCATTAGCGCCCCGGCAAGCGTTCTGGCGCCGAGCGACATCACTATTCCGCTGCGCCTGAATGGCGTTCCCCCAGAACAGGTTGGCTTTGTCCGCATCCACGATATCCAGCCCGCAAATATGCAGTAACGCCCTCTGCCGGATACCTTGAACATCCGGCTTCATTCCGCCGCACAAAGCCACTTACCGATTTTCCATTCCGTTCACTAAAAATTGACTGCAGTTATAAATTTCGGTGGTATTTCGTAAAGAAATGCATAAAATTGTGAACGCAATCGATTACCTATGTCTTTGTTATGTGAAACAACACATATTTTTGTGAGCAATGATTTCTATAATAGACGCCACAGAAAGACGGAATATTTATACCTTTAATAATTTGCGTTACAGGACAAAACGGTTAACCGTTTTTAACAGCGCTTGCTCTGTCCCCTGAGGGGGCCGAAGCACGTGGCAACGCAGGGACAAATTTGTCAGGATATGAATTTGAATGCTGTTCACAGCATCCGCCAGGGCCATTGCCAACGCACAGGCAACTTGAAATATGACGGGTATACAAACGCTTCGGCGATTCTTTTAACGCCTCCAGGCTTAATTTAAACAGTGGCATCATGATGAAAAAAATATTATTGGCAGCTGGCGCAACTCTGGCGCTCTATGCATCTTTCTCTGCTGGCGCGGCAGAAAACGACAAACCGCAATATCTGTCTGATTGGTGGCACCAGAGTGTGAACGTGGTGGGTAGCTACCACACTCGTTTTGGACCGCAACTCCGTAATGATACTTATCTGGAATATGAAGCGTTCGCCAGGAAAGACTGGTTTGATTTCTATGGCTATATAGATGCGCCGGTATTCTTCGGTGGTAACTCCAACGCGAAAGGTATCTGGAATCACGGTTCTCCCCTGTTTATGGAAATTGAGCCGCGTTTCTCTATCGACAAACTGACCGGGACCGACCTCAGCTTCGGTCCATTCAAAGAGTGGTATTTCGCCAACAACTACATCTACGACATGGGCCGCAACAGCGCTGATCGTCAGAGCACCTGGTATATGGGCCTGGGTACCGATATCGATACCGGCCTGCCAATGAGCCTCTCCCTGAATATCTATGCTAAATATCAGTGGCAAAACTATGGCGCGTCAAACGAGAACGAGTGGGATGGCTATCGTTTCAAAGTGAAATACTTTGTTCCGCTGACCGATCTGTGGGGCGGTTCACTGAGCTATATCGGCTTCACTAACTTTGACTGGGGTTCCGATCTGGGCAATGACAACTTCTATGATCTGAACGGCAAGAATGCGCGTACCAGCAACTCCATTGCTTCCAGCCACATTCTGGCGTTGAACTACGCTCACTGGCACTACTCCATCGTAGCCCGTTACTTCCACCACGGCGGCCAATGGGCGGATGGCGCTAAGCTGAACTTCGGCGACGGCGACTTTAATGTCCGCTCTACCGGCTGGGGTGGTTACTTCGTAGTCGGTTACAACTTCTAATCGACTCTGATTTTCCCCGGCGAATACGCCGGGGATAGTAAAAGTTAACGCTCTTCGCATCTCACCTTACGCAAAAAATCACTCAATGAGCGATCGGCCCGTTCGCTAAAACGACGCCCGGTCGCGACAATCTCCAGACAGCGATCGAGGCGAAAACAGCGATAATCTTCACGCAGTTCACACCAGGTCACCAGTAGCCAGCGCTCGCCCCAGAAAAAAAGCCCCAGCGGCAGCACTTCACGCTGTGACACATTCCCCGCTTCATCGCGATAGTGCAACGCCAGCGCCTGCTGGACGGAGACAGCCCGATGCACTAAATCAAACTGATCTTTGGTGTAACCCTGAGATCCAAAGTCCGGAGCGAACAGGCGCGACTGTTCCGCCTTGCGGCGGCTCTCCGCAGGCAGGATGGCCAGCACTTTTTCCTGCGCCGATTCCAGCGCCTGGGACAACGATGTGCCGCCCCAGGTTTGCAACAGCCGGATAGCGGCCACCAGCGCTTCCGATTCCTGGGTTGTCAGCATCAGCGGCGGTAGATCATAGCCCGCCAGCAACCGGTAGCCACTTCCGGCCTCTCCCTCAACCGGGACGCCGGAGAGCGAGAGGTCGCGAATATCGCGGTAGATCGTGCGCTCCGATACGCCGAGCCGCTCGGCCAGCAGTCCGGCGGTGGTTAATCTTCTCCCCCGCAGGATCTGGACGATTTGAAAAAGGCGGTCGGCGCGTCGGCTCATTTCTGGTATCTCATTATTTAAAACCTGGCCGGTATGCGTCATTGGCGTAGCCAGTCTGGACTCGGACAGCGCAGAGAAACCGGAGCGTACACAATATTACGTGAGGATTGACTCGCTACGCTCCCCTCGGGGCCGCCAAAATACTTTCATATTTGGTCACGCACTGCCCGGGTTCAAAATGGCATTAATGGGCCAGGCTCTTAGGTTGATGCAGACCAACCCTATTGCCTTCGCTATCGATAAACAGGGCAATAGTGCCAATATCATCCGCCAGCTCAAAAGGACCGAAAACACAATTTCCCCCGGCCGCAGCAACACGCTCAAGAGTAGCCGCCAGATTGTCAGTATGCAGATAAATAACACAGCCTTGAGCGGCAGGTTTAACCTCATCACATTTTATCAGCGCACCGCTAGTCGCGGGTTCCTGATACGGGAAAACAGCCAGTTCAGTGCCGTCCATACTCTCCCGCCGCAACATTATCTGGAAGGCTGCTTCGTAAAACGTGGCGGCGCGAACCATATCCGATACCGGAATTTCAAACCAATTAATCACTCTGCTCATACATCCTCCTGTCTGTAAGTAGATTCAAAAAGAGTATAAGGCAGGGCTACTGACAGCATACTGTCAGTAGCCTTACGTCTTCGCAACCGGATATCTGGCGACTCAACCTCACACGTTGGCAGCATTCAGTCATCAACCACATGCAGATTCTCTGACACACCCGCAAAAAAATCCCGGCCTTGCGACCGGGATGGGTTTATCAACACGCGATTGCCTTACGGCAGAATTGACGGCTGATCCGCCCCTTCTTTCTCGACCTTCTGCTGCAGCATGTGCTCACGCTTCATACCCAGCTTCAGCGCCAGCGCAGACGCTACGTAGATAGAAGAAGCCGTACCGATGGAGACACCAATCAGCATGGTCAGCGAGAAGCCTTCCAGAATCGGGCCGCCGAAGAGATACAGCATCAGGATAACCATCAAGGTCGTCCCGGATGTGATCAAGGTACGGTGCAGCGTCTGCGTCAACGACACGTTAAAGATTTCGTATGGCGTACCGCGGCGAATCTTACGGAAGTTTTCACGAATACGGTCGGATACCACGATGCTATCGTTTAGCGAGTAGCCGATAACCGACATCAACGATGCGACGATCGTCAGGTCAATTTCGATATGCAGCAACGACAGCACGCCCATAGTGATCACCACGTCGTGCGCCAGTGCGATAACAACCCCCGCCGCCAGACGCCATTCGAAGCGGATACCGACGTAGATCAGGATACACACCAGCGCAGCGATCAGCGCCAGCGCGCCAGTCTGCGCAAGATCAGCACCGACGCTCGGCCCCACAAACTCAATACGTTTAACCGTCGCATTCTGGCTGGTCGACTCGTTAATCACGTTAACGACCTTGCTGCCCAGCTCCTGACTGCCATTGGCGTCATGTACCGGCGGCATACGCACCATGATGTCGCGGCTACTGCCGAAGTTTTGCAACTGCGGCTCTTCAAAGCCCGCCTTCTGCAGCGACTGGCGTACCTGATCCATATCGACAGGCTTTTCAAGGGTGATCTCAATCACCGTACCGCCGGTAAAATCAAGCCCCCAGTTAAACCCGCGAACGCCAATAATAATAATGGACAGAATCAGCAAAAAACCTGAAATGCCGAAAGCCCAGTAGTCCCAGCGCATAAAGTCCCAGACTTTACGGCCGTGGTTCAATTGTTCAACAGTATATTCCTGTGCCACAACGCACTCCTCAGATAGACAGCTTTTTAACGCGCTTGCCGCCGTACAGCAGGTTCACGATGGCACGGGTGCCGACGATAGCGGTAAACATTGAGGTTGCGATACCGATACCGGTGGTAATCGCAAACCCTTTAATGGCGCCGGTACCGACCGCATACAGGATAATCACTTTAATGAGCGTCGTAACGTTAGCATCAAAGATGGAGCTGAACGCGCCGCGATAGCCTTCGTCAATCGCCTGCTGCACGGAGCGCCCGTTGCTCAATTCCTCTTTAATACGCTCGTTAATCAGAACGTTCGCATCGACCGCTACCGCAAGGGTTAACACGATACCCGCAATCCCCGGCATAGTCAGCGTCGCCCCCGGAATCAGGGACATAATACCGACAATCAGCACGAGGTTGGCTATCAGCGCGGAAGTCGCAATCAGGCCGAACTTCTTATAGAAGAAGATCATAAACAGAATCGAGACCACCAGACCGGCCAGACACGCTTCCAGGCCCTGCTGGATGTTCTGCATACCGAGGGTTGGCCCGATGGTACGTTCTTCAACAATCTGAATCGGCGCAATCAGCGCACCTGCACGCAGCAGCAGAGAGAGCTGACGCGCTTCGGTCGCGTTACTGATGCCAGTAATACGGAAGCTATTACCCAGACGAGACTGGATATTGGCGATGTTAATCACCTCTTCCTCTTTCGCCAGAATCGCACGGCCGTTAGCATCTTTCTTACCGCTGTCTTTGTACTCCACAAACAGGGTTGCCATCGGTTTACCGATGTTGTCCTTGGTGAAGTTAGACATGATGTTGCCACCAGCGCTATCCAGCGAGATGTTAACCTGCGCCTGGTTGTACTCATCCATGCTCGATGTCGAATCGGTGATATGGTCGCCAGTGAGGATCACACGCTTGTACAGCACAACCGGCTGGCCTTCACGGGTAAATTTCACTTCAGAGTCACCTGGAACACGGCCGGAAGCGGCTGCGGAGCTATCAACGTTAGCATTAACCAGACGGAATTCCAGCGTCGCGGTCGCGCCGAGAATCTCTTTCGCACGCGCGGTATCCTGGATACCCGGCAGCTCAACCACAATACGGTCGGCGCCCTGACGCTGAACCAGAGGTTCGGCAACGCCCAACTGGTTTACACGGTTACGCAGGATATTAATATTCTGCTGAACGGCATATTCGCGGGCTTCTTTCAGACGTTCGTCAGTCAGCACAGCTTTCAGACCAGTGCTGCCCTGAGCGGAGATAACCAGATCGCGGTGACGAGGGCTAAGGTATGAGATAGCCTGGTCGCGCGCTGCGCTATCGCGGAAAGCGATGCTCAGACCGTAGTTGTCTTCTTTACGCACAGTCGCGTAAGGAATGCCTTTATCACGCAGCTCACTGCGCAGGCTGTCGATGTTCTGTTCCTGCAGTTTGCCCAGCGCGGTGTCCATGTCGACTTCCATCAGGAAGTGCACGCCGCCGCGCAGGTCAAGGCCCAGCTTCATCGGCTCCGCATACAGGGCCGCCAGCCAGCGCGGGGTTGCCGGTGCAAGGTTAAGCGCCACGACGTATTTGTCACCCAGTACGCTCATCAGCGCTTCGCGCGCGCGCAACTGAGTATCAGTAGTGTCGAAGCGTGCGAGAATTGCACCCTCTTCCAGTGCCACAGACTTCGCGGTAATTTTTTCTTCTTGTAGAGTATTCCGGACCTGGATCAGCGTTTGCTCACTGGCGGCGACGCCGCGCGCGCCAGTGATTTGAACGGCCGGATCCTCACCATACAGGTTGGGAAGCGCATACACTAAGCCGACGACAACAACGACGACCAGCATAACGTACTTCCACATAGGATAACGGTTTAACACGGCAGTTCCCTTAGGGAAAATAGGTAATTACAGCGCCTTCATGGTGCCTTTCGGCAGAACGGCAGCTACGAAGTCACGTTTGATAACCACTTCAGTGGTATCGTTCAGCGCAATAGCGATATATCCGCTTTCCGCTACTTTAGTGACGCGCCCAACCAGGCCGCCGTTGGTCAGCACTTCATCGCCTTTAGCAATGGAGTTCATCAGATTTTTATGTTCCTTGGTACGTTTCTGCTGTGGACGCAGGATCATGAAGTAAAAAATCAGGCCAAACACCACCAGCATCAGAATCAGAGACATCGGGCTGCCCTGTGCTGCGCCACCGGTTGCTGCTACCGCATCAGAAATAAAAAAGCTCATTGAAATTCCCTCATTATTAAAATTAATCAACGTTCAAAGGTGGAACGGTTCGCCCCTGACGTTGGTAAAAATCGGTCACGAAGCTCTCTAATTTACCCTCTTCGATAGCCTTGCGTAAACCAGCCATTAAGCGCTGATAATAACGCAGGTTATGAATGGTATTAAGGCGCGCGCCCAATATTTCGTTGCAACGGTCAAGATGATGCAAGTAAGCGCGTGAATAGTTGCGACACGTGTAGCAATCACATTCTGCATCCAGCGGCGAAGTATCGCTCTTATGTTTCGCGTTGCGGATTTTCACCACGCCGTCAGTGACGAACAGGTGACCGTTGCGCGCATTGCGCGTCGGCATGACGCAGTCGAACATATCGATCCCGCGGCGCACCCCTTCGACCAGATCTTCCGGCTTACCGACGCCCATCAGGTATCGCGGCTTGTCGGCCGGTATCTGCGGGCAGACATGCTCCAGAATACGGTGCATATCTTCCTTCGGCTCGCCGACAGCCAAACCGCCGACAGCGTAGCCATCAAAGCCAATCTCTACCAGACCTTTAACAGAGATATCACGTAAATCTTCGTAAACACTGCCCTGAATGATGCCAAACAACGCATTTTTGTTGCCCAGACCGTCAAAACGGTCGCGGCTGCGCCTGGCCCAACGCAGAGACATTTCCATCGAGCGCTTAGCGTAATCCCAGTCTGCCGGATACGGTGTGCATTCGTCGAAGATCATCACGATATCGGAACCAAGATCGTACTGAATCTCCATTGATTTTTCCGGATCGAGGAAAATCGGATCGCCGTTGATCGGATTGCGGAAGTGCACGCCCTGCTCGGTGATCTTGCGAATATCGCCCAGGCTGAAAACCTGGAAGCCGCCGGAGTCAGTGAGGATCGGTCCTTTCCACTGCATAAAATCGTGCAGGTCACCGTGCAGCTTCATGATCTCCTGGCCAGGACGCAGCCACAGGTGGAAGGTATTGCCGAGAATGATTTGCGCGCCGGTCGCTTCAACTTCCTCTGGCGTCATCCCTTTTACGGTACCGTAGGTGCCAACCGGCATAAATGCTGGCGTTTCAACGACGCCACGCTCAAACACAAGACGGCCGCGACGAGCGCGACCATCGGTGGTATCTAGCTCAAATTTCATTATCACTCCTGCGTCAGAAAAACAGTCTGACGTTTAACGACTCGCTACGGAATGATTCCATAGCTAATAAATTCCTGAAGGCGTCATCGGCGCAGCCAGTTTGGAGTCGGCCAGCGCACAGCCACCGGAGCGTACACATAGTACGTGAGGATGGCGAGCACTGCCCGGCGTCAAAATGGCAAGTGAGATAGCCTTTTTAGGGACGCTCAAAAACAGCCTGCGGATTGTACGTGATAAACATCGCGTCCCCGTAGCTAAAAAAACGATATTTTTGTTCTACCGCAGCCTTATAGGCATTCATGGTATGCTGATAACCAGCAAACGCGGAAACCAGCATAATTAACGTTGATTCAGGCAGATGGAAGTTGGTTACCAGCGCATCGATCACTTTGTACTGATAGCCCGGATAGATAAAAATCTGCGTATCTTCGAAGAAAGGCTCAATCAGGTCATTTTTTGCAGCCAAAGCCGCGCTTTCAAGCGAACGCACCGACGTCGTCCCGACGGCAATCACCCGGTTGCCGCGCGCTTTCGCCGTCAGAACCGCATCGACCACCTCCTGCGGCACTTCCGCATATTCAGCGTGCATAATATGCTCTTCAATCTTGTCTACGCGCACCGGCTGGAAGGTACCAGCCCCGACATGCAGCGTAACGAACGCCATCTCAACGCCTTTCTCGCGAAGCTTCGCCAGCAGCGGCTCGTCAAAGTGCAGGCCGGCGGTTGGCGCAGCAACGGCGCCCGGTTTTTCGCTATACACGGTCTGATACAGCTCGCGGTCGGCGTCTTCGTCCGGACGGTCAATGTACGGCGGCAGCGGCATATGACCAATAGCGTTGAGAATATCCAGCACGCTGCGTGCATCGTTGAACTCAACCTCAAACAGTGCGTCGTGGCGTGCAACCATCGTCGCTTTAATGCTTTCATCGTCGCCGAGAAACAGCTCAGCGCCCGGTTTTGGCGCTTTAGAAGCGCGAATATGCGCCAGAATACGTTTATCATCGAGCATCCGCTCGACCAGCATTTCAATCTTGCCGCCGCTGGCTTTACGCCCAAACAGGCGGGCCGGGATCACGCGGGTATTGTTAAAAACCAGCAGATCTCCAGGGTTGAGCTTATCGAGCAAATCAGTGAAAGTACCGTGCGTCAGCGCGCCCGTCGGCCCGTCTAAAGACAGCAAGCGGCAGCTACTGCGCTCAGGCATGGGATAGTGGGCAATCAGGGATTCAGGTAATTCAAAAGAAAAATCGGCAACGCGCATGACGGTAACTCAGACTTAATAAAGAGGCGGGTAGTCTAGTGCCGGGGCGCTCTCCCTGCAACCTTTACCCCTCTGGATGAATAACATAATCTATACCCTAAATAATTCGAGTTGCAGGACGGCGACAAGAGAGTGCCACATCTGTCAGGAACAGATTTGAACGTTGCGGAGCGATGGTCCGTAAGGACGAGTCTCATGGATTGAGACAAATCACTCATCAGCCAACAAAGAGGCCGTTTGAAAGATGAAGTGTATATGAATTTTCTCGCACACCTGCACTTAGCCCATCTCGCCAACAGTTCGCTGCCCGGCAACCTGCTGGCAGACTTCGTGCGTGGCAATCCGCAAGAGGATTACCCCGCCGAAATCGTCGATGGTATTTATATGCACCGGCGCATCGACGTGTTGACCGACAACCTGGCGGAAGTCAAAGAAGCGCGTGAGTGGTTTCGCCCACAAACACGCCGCGTGGCGCCTATTACACTCGATGTTATGTGGGATCACTTTCTATCGCAGCACTGGGAACGCATTTCTCCAGAAATGCCGCTCAGCGAATTTGTGCGCTATGCACACGCCCAGGTAGTGCAGATCCTACCGGATTCTCCGCCGCGTTTTGTTAATCTCAACGAATACCTCTGGTCAGAGCGCTGGCTTGAACGCTATCGGGATATGGATTTTATTCAGCGCGTTTTGAACGGTATGGCCAGCCGCCGCCCGCGACTTGATGCCTTACGCGACTCCTGGCAGGATCTGGATACGCACTATGATCGGCTTGAGCAGCAGTTCTGGCGTTTCTATCCACAGATGATGGCGCAGGCGAAAAAAAGCGAACTATAGTATTGCGCTTTTTCTGCAAAAGGATATTCTGAAAAGTGATTTTAAATAATGATTGATAGATAAAACCGATCTTATCGATTGTCAGCGTCACATTGAGTTCCCCCGTCTCTCTCCCTATACTGACCCGCGTTGCGTTCCAATTAACCTTAGTAGCTACAGGAGAATTATATGGTTCTGGTTACACGTCAGGCTCCGGACTTTACCGCAGCAGCAGTTTTAGGTAATGGTGAAATCGTTGAGAATTTTAATTTCAAACAACATACCAACGGTAAAGCCACCGTTCTGTTCTTCTGGCCGATGGACTTTACCTTCGTCTGCCCGTCTGAGCTGATCGCATTTGACAAGCGTTACGAAGAATTCCAGAAACGCGGCGTAGAAGTGGTTGGCGTCTCTTTCGACTCCGAATTTGTCCACAACGCATGGCGTAATACCCCGGTAGACCAGGGCGGTATCGGTCCGGTTAAATACGCGATGGTTGCTGACATCAAACGTGAAATTCAGAAAGCCTACGGTATCGAGCATCCGGATGCGGGCGTTGCATTGCGTGGGTCGTTCCTGATCGACACCAACGGCATCGTGCGTCACCAGGTGGTGAACGATCTGCCGCTGGGGCGTAACATCGACGAAATGCTGCGTATGGTTGATGCCCTGCAGTTCCACGAAGAGCACGGCGAAGTCTGCCCGGCACAGTGGGAAAAAGGAAAAGAAGGTATGGCGGCTTCTCCGGAAGGCGTAGCAAAATACCTGACCGATAACGCATCCCGCCTGTAATCGGTAGCAATTGATAAAAAAGCTCGCGCTGGCGAGCTTTTTTATTGCACTTTATGCAGCCGTGCCCTTTTTAACTTCACGCCATATTCGCCACGCCATAAGCGACAGCGCCACGACGCCAAGGATCAACGCGCCCCATACCAGGAACGTTATCCAGCGACTTTGCCGATCGGCGACTGAAAGCGCCGTCAGCCGCGCCTCCCCTCCCAGCGTAACGCGCTCCTGCGCGACTGCCCAGGGTAGCACTTGCGTTTGCCGCAGCGACGCCGGGATCAGCATATCCATGCTGATATCGGCTTTTTGTGCTGCCCGGTTTCCCCAGGCCAACATATATGGCCCTGCTCCCTGCGTGTTAAACACTAACTGATAGCTATCGCGGGTCCCCGTCACCACCGGCAATATCTCTGGCAACCGGGCATTGATCGGAACCATACGTACGGCTTCAACCAGATGACCCGCAAGAGGGATCTCATCCGAGAGTTTTCCATTCAGTTGATAGAGCACCGTTTTTGTCAGCGGCTGCCACGGCGCTTTTTCACTGCTGCGCCAGCTCAGCTCCACCGGCAATACGCCTTCGTTCGCCAGCGTGATCCGCAAAGATGTCAGCGGCTGCGCTTGCGTCCAGCGCCAGATAATTTCATTATCCGTCGCCTTATCCGCGCTGCCAGGCAGCATAATGTGTTGCGACTCCGCTTTTCTGTTCTGCGCAACGGCGCTAACGCTATTCAATGTTAACGCCGGGCTTTGCGAATCGAGAACCAGCAGCAGATAGCGATTTTCCTCAGGCGAAAGTGACAGCCTGCCGCTAATGTTAATGGCGTCCATTTTTAATCGTTCGCCATCGCCTCGCAGATCCATCAGCGGGGCACCGTGCATAAGAGGCCGCCAGTAACGTAAATCCCAGCTGTAATAAAGGGATGCTTTCCCCTGCCAGCTCTCTTCCGGCGTCGTCCAGTTCAGGCGTAACTGCTCCAGCGAAAAGTCATTCGTCATATTATCTGGCAGCATGAGCAAATAGCTCTGGCCGCTCGCTATCATATCGTCGCTTTGCAGATGAATCTCCATACCGCTCTTTGAACGTAACACGAGGGACTCCCCGCGAGCACGCCCAGCTTCCGGCGACGCAACCGGCGACATTGTCAGAGGAAAAAGTCGCAACGACACCGTATCCGGGGCAACCGGGGGCACTGTTTGCGCGACCATGGCAAACGGCAGCGTATCCCCCTGGCGATTAAATACCCGCACATCACGCAGATCCGGCCATGCCGTCTGCTCATACACAGCCTGTGGCAATGCAACGCGATACCAGGGCGAGGATTCTGTCGTCGCCAGCACCATCCCTGTTGCGTAGTCTACAGAATCTTCCCGCCCGGTATCGCTACTGAATGTTGGCCCTGACGCCCCCAGCAGAACACTCCACAATATCGCTTTTATCCCTTTCATTTTTGTTCTCCTGCTTTCGGCGGTAACGGTGAGAAATACCCCACGATTAATACCAGAATCGCCACGCCGATAAAGGCAATAGCACGAGCCAGCCCGCCGCCACGTGCGCTATCCACCAGTATTAGTTTAGCAATAACTACCCCTAACAACACCGCGCCGCATAGCCATTCGCGGCGGGAAAGTCGCCGCGTCGCACGCAACATTACCGCCAGCGCCGCCAGCGTCCAGACCAGCGCGAAAGTGGTCTGAATCAAGCGCGAATGCCACAGCGACGCCATACTCCAGGCCACCTCGCCGTACCAGGCCAGGGCGCGCAGCAGTAGGCCATTCAGCCACCAGAAACCGAGCGCCAGCAGAACAACAGCAGGCCAGGGGCGGCATACCGATAGCTGCAGCGGAAAATAACGCAGCGAAACACGATAAAATATCGTCAGCCCAAGTAGCGCAAAAGCGGCACCCTCTTCCAACGGGTTAATCAACGGCAAATAAGTCTGACCGTAGACCGTGCCATCCTGCAAATTCGTCAGCGTTAACAAGCATCCCAGCACAACCACCACCGGTATCATGGCCTGAGAAGCATACAGCGCAGGCCAGATTCGGAATGGCCATATTTGCCGATGAACGGCTTCAGAGACAAGGAAGATCAGCCACCCGCCTGCCGCCATCATTAATCCACTTGCCCAGGCCGACATCCCCCACGGCAAATGCTGGGTAAACCAAAACAGTTCCATTGCCAGCGCCAGCAAAATCATCCAGAACAATGACAGGTGGGCAAGCATACTTATGCGCGGCGGTAGTGAATGCCCATCACGCCAGAGCAGGGCCGCCGCCGCAGGTAGCGCCACACACCAGGCCAGATTTTGCCAGCCAGCAGAGAAAACTTGCTGTTGGGATAGCTGATGCAACAGCACTACCAGCATCATCGGCCACAACAACCATTTGCTCAAATCCAGCTCTCGCCAGACTAAACGCGCGGCGATCGCGCGCCAGCACCACACCGACGCCGCCAGTGTCGCCAGCACGCCAAATAAAACCTGCGAGTCTTTACTCAACGCCAACTGCGATGCGCCAACAAGCGCCACCATCCAGAACAGTAGCCCGCCCATAAGCAGCCCCCAACTGCCCTGCACCTGAATGGTTCGCCACAGCCATGCGGCAACCAGCCAGCTAAGACTGAGTACGGCGAAGATCAGCATTAAAGAAAGCGGCGTGGTGCCATTCACTTGCGCCCATAGCGCACTGCCAACCGCCAGAACGAGTAACGCAGTACCGCTGTAGCTCATGCGTCGCTGCTGCTGTTGCACGCCCAGCCAGAGGAGCCCGAGACCTTCCAGCGACCAGGCCATCGCGGTCCAGCGTGCCGAAAGCGCCAGCGGAATGGCAAGCGTGGTAAAGACGGCTCCCAGCGCCAGTGCGGACAATACCAGCATTCGTCCTAAAGCCGGATAACGGCGCAGTGCCAGCCAGGCTAACAGCAGATAGAAACCGCCATAGCCCAACGCACTGAGCGCCGGGCCATAGGCCATATGTCGGGTGATCCCGTACTGCATACCAAAGCCGATCAGCGGTGGCGCAAACAGCAGCACGCCGTCAATAATCTGCTTACCTTTTTCCTGTGCACGTAGCGATAGCGCCACGCTTAACACGCCAAAAATAATCGTGTTGGCGATTAAAAACAGCTGGCAACTCAGGTAATACTCTGGCCGATAACCATTCAGCCCCCATAGGCCACCGACGCCAAAGGTAAACAGCAGGCCGAGCAGGTTAAGCTCCCGCCAGTGCTGCCAGATGCTGATAACGAGAATGCCGACCGAAAGCAGAAGATAGAAAGAAAACAGCCCCACGTGGCTTCCACCACCGGTAGAAAGCAATAATGGTGCCAGATAACCGCCAAGACTCGCCAGCATCGCCAGGCTCAGCGCTTTTTGCAGGATTGCCAGCCCGACACTGGCGGCACAAATCGCCAGTAGCAGCCCAAAGGCCAACGGCATTGGTAACATTTGCCACAGGCGGAAGGCGCCAAAAACGGTTAGATAGAGTACGCCGGTCGCCCCTCCCTGTAAAATCAACGCATAGAGCGGTTGTTTATACCGTAATCGCCACCCCACCGTCAGGAGGCCCATTGCAAAGAACGCAGCCGTCAGCAGACGGAGTTCAAGCGGAAACAGTGAATGCTCAACCGTATAGCGCAGCAGAAAAGAGAGGCCGAGAAAAAGAAGCAGAATGCCAAGCTTCGCCAGCGGATTCCCCTGCATAAACCAGCGTACCAACGACGAAAGCAAACCGCCAAAAGGAGAAGATTGCTGTGCCTTTGGAGAAGATTGCGGTGCCTTTGGTGAGGATTGCTGTGCCTTTGGAGAAGAAAAAGCGACCTCAAGCGCGGGCTGCGAACGCCACGGTGTCGCAGGCGCAGGGGGAGACGATCCCGGTGTAGCAGGTTCAGATGCAACATCCAGATTGAACACCGATTCTGCGGAAGGCATATGCGGTTCAGAAGGGACAATAACCTCCGATACGCTCTGCACGTCAGGCGCTTCCGCCGCGCCATGTTGCTCCAGTACCTCGATCCGACGACGTAACGCCAGTACCTCGCTGCGAACCGACGAGCTACGTTTTAACGCAACAATCGCCATCGCCGGGACGACGACCAGAGCAAAGAATAAAACCAGGACGCCAAGTAATAGCAGATCATCCATGTTGCCACCTTCACCATACAGAGAGTCATCAGCTTGCCACAAAACTCTGTCTTTAAGCTATCCCTACAATGGACAATCTGCGCCATCGCGCCAAAACACAGCGGCGCTTTCCCCCGGGGAAGCGCCGCTGCGAGCGATTAAAACGCGAAGCAGGAACAGCCGAGTACCCCCCAGAACGCCTGCTCATCGGCAACCGGAATCATCGATTTCCGTGCCATATCATGCTGATGGCCATGTACACCGCAGCTGCCGCAGCACTGGTGCATCTGAACTATCGCGCCGATTTTCGTGGCTGTCGGCGGTGCAGAGCGGTAATGACCTGGAACCTTCACCACTGGCGACCACTCAGGCAGTACCGGAATAGGCGGCGGCGCCAGCGGCGAGAAGTGTCCGGCAGCGTACACCACCTTACCGTCAACCACCGTCAGCACCGACTCGATCCCCTTAATTTCCTCTTCCGCGACGCTGAAATAGTCTTTGGATAGCACCACCAGGTCGGCAAGCTGGCCTTGTTCAATGCGCCCTTTCTTACCCTGTTCGCTGGAAAACCACGCGCTTCCCGCCGTCCACAACTCCAGCGCCACGTCACGCGGCAAGCGGTTGCTTTCGTCATACATCGCCATCCCGCCGACGGTGCGTCCTGAAACCAGCCAGTAAAGCGCGGTCCAGGGATTATAGCTCGCCACGCGGGTGGCATCCGTCCCCAGCCCCACCGGAACCTCCAGCTCAAGCATTTTCGCTACCGGCGGAGTATGTTTGACCGCATCTTTACCGTAGCGATCGACAAAATATTCTCCCTGGAAAGCCATACGGTGCTGTACCGCAATGCCGCCGCCCAGCGCTTTGACGCGCTCAATATTGCGCTCGGTGATGGTTTCCGCATGATCGAAGAACCAGTGCAGACCGTTGAACGGAATATCGCGATTGACCTTCTCGAAGACGTCGAGCATCCGGCTGATGGACTCATCATAGGTGGCGTGCAGACGGAAGGGCCAACGATGTTCAACCAGATGGCGTACTACCCGCTCCAGTTCATCTTCCATCCCCTCCGGCAGATCCGGACGCGGCTGGAGGAAGTCTTCAAAATCCGCCGCCGAAAAAACCAGCATCTCCCCGGCGCCGTTAGCACGGTAAAAATCGGTTCCCTGTCCCGGCTTGAGCATATCGGTCCAGCGCTCAAAATCTTCCAATTCCTGCTTAGGTCGCTGGGTAAACAGGTTATAGGCGATACGCACGGTCATCTGCTTTTTGGCATGCAGTTGTTCAATAATTTCATAATCTTCCGGGTAGTTCTGAAAACCGCCCCCGGCATCGATAGCGCTGGTCAGCCCCAGACGATTCAGCTCGCGCATAAACTGGCGCGTTGAGTTGATCTGAAGTTCCAGCGGCAGCTTCGGTCCTTTGGCCAGCGTCGAGTAGAGGATCATGGCGTTAGGTTTGGCGATCAGCATCCCGGTCGGATTACCGTTGCCGTCGCGAACGATCTCGCCGCCCGCTGGATCCGGGGTCTCTCTGGTGTAGCCCACCGCCTTCAGCGCCGCACGGTTAAGCAATGCGCGATCGTACAGATGCAGGACAAACACCGGGGTGTCCGGCGCAGCATCGTTAAGCTCCTCCAGTGTCGGCATCCGCCGTTCGGCGAACTGGAATTCGCTCCAGCCGCCGACCACCCGCACCCACTGCGGCGATGGCGTGCGGTCGGCCTGATCTTTAAGCATCCGCAGCGCATCCGCCAGCGAGGGAACCCCCTCCCAGCGCAGCTCCAGATTGTAGTTCAGACCACCGCGGATCAGGTGCAGGTGGGAGTCGTTAAGGCCGGGGATCACCGTATGGCCTTTAAGATCGATAATTTGCGTCCCTTCCGCGGCAAAGCTCATGATCCGATCGTGGCTACCGGCGGCGAGAATTTTGCCATCGGCGATGGCGATCGCATCAGCCAGGGGATGTTGACGATCGAGAGTATGAACCTGACCGTGAGTCAGGATCAATGTGGCAGTTTGCGACATAACGCTCTCCTTCAGGAGGCTGACTCAGTTTTTCTTTAACCAGCCAGCAAACAGACGGGTCACGATGGGCATCCACAACCAGACCACCAGCGCGACCACACAAGCATCGTTAATCAGATGCAACAGCAGGCTTCCCTTCAACGAGGGCAACAGCATCCCGGTTATCGAAGGCACCAGGTTGGTGCTGGGAAAAATCACCAGCAGAGTGATTAAAAATTGCTTCCAGCGCCGTGGCTGGCGCACGCTCGCCGCTGGCGGCGTAAACCAGAAGGCCGGTTCAGTACGGACTTCGGTCCGATCGCCTTCGCTCAATAGCGGCGCGATTTCCGCCACCAGCTCGCGGCGGGTCTCCGACTGGGTCCAGGCGTAAAGATTTTCAATGGTGTCGAAGCGGATGATAATGCTCCATAAATTCTGCCCGGGAGTTGGACGAATCACGTTTGCGCCAAGATGCCCGGGAAACTCTGCCGCAATCGGCATAATTTTGCCCAGCCACGCTTCATACCGTTGGCCATGTTCCGGGTCGAGCACATGGCTGATAACCAGAGTCACCGATTTCTGTTGCGCCATTAAAAGTTCCTTGCTGCAGGGGAATGGCGGGATTCCCCCGCCCTTAGACATAAATAACCATACACAAAATCATTCATGTTGCGTCGAGGCGGCAAGATTGCCCGCCCCGGGAGCTGACATAAACAAGTGTCCGGGGCGGACAAACGAAGCCAACAAAGAGGCAGCTTGAAGGATGAAGTGTATTTAAGCTTTACGCTCTGGCGCACCGTGCACCATGGTATAAGCGTAGTCCACGCCCATCCCGTAAGCGCCGCTGTGCTCGCGCACCAGGTCCATCACTGCGTCATAAGTCTCTTTACGCGACCAGTCGCGTTGGTACTCAAGCAGTACCTGCTGCCAGGTCACCGGAACTGCACCGGCCTGCACCATACGGTCAATGGAGCGCTCGTGGGCATCAACCGAAGTGCCGCCGGACGTATCGGTCACCACATACACTTCATAGCCCGCATCCAGTGCCATCAGCGCCGGGAAAGTCAGGCAGACTTCCGTCCACAAAGCGGAAATAATCAATTTTTTCCGCCCGGTTGCTTTTACCGCGGCAACAAAAGCCGCATCTTCCCAGGAGTTCATCGATGTACGTTCAATGGGTTTCACATCAGGATGCACAGCCAGCAATTCCGGCCAGATATAACCGCTGAAGCTTTTGGTTTCTACGGAGGTATAAATCACCGGGACATTAAAAATCTTGCCCGTTTTGGCTAAAGCCACCGTATTATTTTTCAGGATCTGACGGTCAATATTAGCTACACCAAAAGACATTTGCGGCTGGTGATCAATAAAAATAAGAGCAGAGTTTGCGGGATCAATCAGTTCACGAATAGACATAATACATCCTTTTAATCAATAAGTTAAAATATAACGCTGTTATCATCGCGCTGTCTGGATACTGACTGATAAAGTATCAGGAGTATAGTCAGTAATTTCTAACGAGTTATTAAAGATTTTTTTGTGATTTATTTATAAAGCAAAAAATGACGATTATTCGATTAGCCATTCCAGGATGAGCAAAATTATGTTTATCAAATTTTTACGATGAACCGTTCTAAATTATTCACTGGAATTGAAGATGGCCCTCCGGTAAAACGGAGACACTATTTTTTAGCGGAAACTGACTCATGCGCCTGAACCTTGATGTTCTGTTAATTCTCGACGCGCTGGACAAACATGGCTCTTTTGCCACTGCTGCCGAATCGCTATTTAAAACGCCTGCCGCGCTGAGCTATATGATTCAAAAGCTGGAAAACGATCTGCATATCACACTGTTGGATCGCTCCGGGCACCGGGCTAAATTTACTGACACTGGCAGAATGCTGCTGGAGAAGGGCCGATTACTACTGAATGCCGCAAAAGATCTGGAAAAACAGGCGGTACAACTCAGCGCAGGTTGGGAGCGGGATCTGGCTATCGCGCTGGATGACTCTTTCCCGTTTAGCGTGTTACTGTCGCTGATCGACGAGTTCTACGCGCAGCACCCGCAAACCCGACTTAACTTTACCCACCATACCCTTGCGGGCTCATGGGAAGAGCTCACTCACAACGGAGCGGATATTATTCTCGGGGCGATCAATGAACCGCCTACGTCCGCCGAATGGTCGTGGAAAATGCTCGGCGCTATGGACAATATTTTCGTCATCGCGCCGGGGCATCCGCTGGCGGAAACGACCCAACCGCTGACCAACAAGCAACTAAGCCTGCATCGCGCGGTGGTGATCAGCGATAGCGCCCGCTACTGTCACCCGCTCAATAGCAACCTGCTCGATGAGCAGCCGCAAATTCGCGTTGATGATTTCGCCAGTAAAGTCGCACTCTTGCGCGCCGGGCTGGGCTGCGGCTTTTTACCGCGCCATATTGCCCGGCCGTGGCTGGAAAACGGCGAGCTGATAGAAAAGGCCGTCATCTCGTACCGCGAGAAAGATATCACTTATATGGCCTGGCGCAGTGGTAATGACGGGCTGGCTCAGCGCTGGTGGCGCGAGGCCATTCTCCAGAGCGAACGTCTGAGCCAGCTCTATGACTAGTGGCTAAACCAGACGCTGGCGGAGATCGCAGGCAGCGTCAGCACACCGTCGTGCAGCGCACCAGCGCCCTCTTTCAGTTGCCAGGCGTTAACGTCAAGCAGCGGCGAATCCTCAATCACGACCTCGCAGGCTTCGCCGCGGTTAATCGCCACCAGCACGCGCTGCTGCTTATAGACGCGCGCAAACACCACAACATTATCTTCGGCATAAATCACCTGACAACCGCCGTAGCGCAGCGCCTGACTGGCCTTACGCAGCGTGCTCATGCGCTTGTACAGGTCGAGCAAATCGCCATCCTGCAAAGCCGGATCCCAGGGGAACGGTTTACGGCAGAATGGATCGTTATTGCCGTCCACGCCCACTTCATCGCCGTAGTAAATGCACGGTACACCCGGCCAACTGAATAGCCACACCACCGCCAGCGGCAGGCGCGCCACATCCTTGCCTAACAGCGATTTAAAACGCGCGGTATCGTGGCTATCAAGCTGGTTGAACATCCGCAACTGCTGCTGATGTGACAATCCGGCGCGATAATTGTCCATCCACGCCATGCAGGTCTGCGCATCGATTTTCTGCGGATCATAGGAAATATCAGTGTTAGCGAGAAAGCCCCACAGCGGAAAGGTAAAACCGCGGTAGTTCATCGCTGAGTCTTCAGCATCAGCCTGAAGCCACTGGCGCGCATCACCGAAATGTTCGCCGAAGACGAAGGCTTCCGGCTGCTCCTGTTTTGCCGCATGGGTGATCCCGGCGATATGGCGCAGGTTATTACGCGCACTACCACCTTCACCCAGCATATGCACCACATCCAGCCGCCAGCCGTCCATGCTCCACGGCGCTTTCAGCCAGTGACGCACCACGCTATCTTCCCCGCCATAGATTTCATTGACCAGGGTCGCCGACCGGTAATCCAGCTTAGGCAGACTGGCGTATCCCAGCCAGTCGTGGGCAACGCCCTCGGCGGAAAAATTATACCAGTCGCGCCACAGAGAATCGGCGTTGTGGCAGGCGCCGCCGCTACCACGCTGATGGCGGTCGAACCAGGCATGCGAATCGCCGCTATGGTTAAATACGCCATCAAGGATCAGACGCATCCCCTCTTTTTGCGTGTTATGTCGCAGGCGCAGCAGTGCCGCATCGCCGCCAAACTGCGGATCAACGCGGCGGTAATCTTCGGTATCGTATTTATGCACACTGGGGGCGACAAATACCGGGTTGAGGTACAGCGCTGTTACGCCAAGCTGTTTCAGGTACGGCAGTTTTTCACTAATACCATCGAGATCGCCGCCGTAAAAGGTGGAGCCAATCGCCTCGTCAGTTATCGGTTCATCCCACTCTTTGCGCACGATGTCGTGACCAGCAGCATGATGGTAATAAATCTCATCCTGCCCGACTTCACGGGACTGGCTGCGGGCAAAACGGTCAGGGAAAATTTGATAAAACACCTGCTCGGTCACCCATTGCGGTCCGCTGTCCGGCAGATCGATCGCAAACTGCTCCAGCCTCGCCGGCGGGAAGCGGTTAAATCCCTGCGGCGTGAACCACAGCTGGCGGTCGGCCCACAGCAGCTTGAAGCTGTAGCGACGACGCGGCTGGCCGTTGACCAGGTTGATTTCCCCGCGCCACGCCACCACGCCCGGATGCGGCTCCTGGCGCAGGCGGTGCATCGGCAGCGACAACTCTTCGTTATCTTCTTCCGCACGCAGCGTTATCCGCGGCGGCAAATCGTCGCCGCTTAACCATAACGTAATAATCAGTCGTTCCTGCTGTTCCTTAATAAACGGAGCAACCGGGAGGTGCCATGCCTTCAACATTATTCTTCCTCTCTTTGCAGAATGGGCACACCTTGCCATAGCGTAGTGGCGTATGACTCATCATCAGCAGAATTATTGGGGGAGGATGGCGGGGGTGGAGGGATCGCTTGCCGGATAGCCTGAAGGTATCCGGCAAGAAGAGAACGAAAATGACTAGGCCTTCGCCAGTTTATACTCGCGACGGGTTTTAAATTGCCAGCCAACCAGCAGCAGGATAATCCACGCAAAGCCGACGTACAGCGAGATGCGGGTATCAGGATGGTAGCCAATCAGAGCGATAATAAAGACCAGGAATATCAGGCCAATCACCGTGGTCGTTACCCCGCCAGGCACTCTGAACTTCAGCGCCTTCGCCTCTTCCGGCGGCAGGCGGCGGCGAAAGGCGATCTGCGACAGCAGGATCATAATCCACACCCAGACGGTGGCGAAGGTGGCCAACGAGGCGATCACCAGGAAGACGTTCTCCGGCATAATGTAGTTAAGCCAGACCGCGAACAGCAGCGCGATAGTCATCACCATTACCGTCACCCACGGCACCCCGCGACGGGATGTTTTGCTAAACATCTTCGGCGCGCTTCCCTGCTCCGCCATACCGTGCAGCATACGCCCCACGCCAAAGACGTCAGAGTTAATCGCTGACAGCGAAGCAGTCAACACCACAAAGTTCAGGATGCTGGCGGCAAAGGTGATACCGAGATGCTGGAAGGTTAAGACGAACGGGCTGCCGTTGGTCCCGACCTGGTTCCACGGATAGACAGACATAATCACAAACAGCGTACCGACGTAAAACACCAGAATACGTATCGGCACCGAGTTAATGGCGCGCGGAATGGATTTCTCTGGATCTTTCGCTTCTCCGGCAGTGATACCGATGATTTCAATCCCGCCGTAGGCGAACATTACCATCTGCAGCGACATCACCATCCCCAGCCAGCCGTTGCTGAAGAAGCCGCCATTGCTCCACAGGTTGTGGATGCCTGTCGGCTGCCCACTGTTGCCAATACCCCAGATAATGATGCCGAAACCGGCGAGGATCATGGTGATAATAGTGGCGACTTTGAAGGAGGAGAACCAGAATTCCAGCTCGCCGAAGACCTTCACACTCATCAGGTT
>DASYFN010000133.1:0-6882 GCA_036498385.1 Klebsiella sp. | reverse complement strand
CGCGGCGCTGGCGCTGATCACCATGGCGCTGCGCCAGCGTGGCAACCCGCACAGCGTTGAAGCCCAGTTTATCCACCGCATGGAAACGCCGGTGGTCTGGCTTGAGATCTTCCTGCTGGCGGCGTTTTTCGTTGGGCTGGCGCTGGGCGATGACGGCAAAATGCGCGCGCTGGCGGCGGCGATGGGCGGCGGGTTCTGGACATGGTGGTTCTGGCTGGGCGTAGCGGGTCTGGGGCTGATGGTGCCGCTGTTGCTGAAACCCTGGGCGCACCGGCGTCCCGGCATCATCGGCACGCTGGTGACCTGCAGCGCCAGTTTGACGGGCGTGCTGCTGCTGCGCTTTTTCATACTGTACGCCGGGCAACTGACGGTGGCGTAAGCCGAAAAAGAGGTGGGTTCTGGACGTTTTCCTTCCCGAAATCGGCGTTCTGGCTCTGCTGCTCTGCTGTGGGGTCAACCTGTTGGCCCCGCTGAGCGTCTTTACGGGCGTACACCACCGCTGGCCTGGCGTCATGCGCCTGGCCTGTATCGGCTCGCTGGTGCAAAGTGCTTTGCTGCTGCTCGCATTTTCCCTTCTGAGCGTGAGTTTTCTGCGCGACGATTTTTCCGTTATTTATGTCGCGCAGCACAGCCATCGCCTGTTGCCGTGGGGGCTGAAGCTCGCGGCAACGTGGGGTGGGCACGAAGGGTCGCTGCTGCTGTGGGTGCTGTTTCTTTCCGTCTGGAGCGCCCTTTTCGCCTGGCGCAACCGGCATCAAACCGATCGCCTGTTCCCGCTGACACTCGCCTTACTCTCTCTGATGACCGCCCTGCTTCTGCTGTTTGTGGTGGTGTGGTCCGATCCATTCGTACGGCTTTTCCCCCCCGCCATGGAAGGGCGCGATCTGAACCCGATGCTGCAACACCCTGGACTGATTTTTCACCCGCCGCTGCTCTATTTCGGCTATGGCGGTTTGATGGTCGCCGCGGGCGTGGCGCTGGCGGGGTTACTCAAAGGTGAATTTGACGCAGCTGCCGCTAACGTTTGCTGGCGCTGGGCGCTGCCAGGCTGGTGCGGACTGACGCTTGGGATAATCCTCGGCTCATGGTGGGCCTACTGCGAGCTGGGCTGGGGCGGTTGGTGGTTCTGGGACCCGGTCGAGAACGCGTCCCTCATGCCGTGGCTTTCCGCCAGCGCCCTGCTGCACAGCCTTTCCCGAACACGCCAGCGCGGCACCTTTCGCTACTGGTCGCTGTTGCTGGCCATCATTACGCTGATCCTTTCACTGTTGGGCACGCTGATTGTCCGTTCCGGCATTCTCGTCTCGGTTCACGCGTTTGCGCTGGATAATGTCCGCGCCGTGCCGCTGTTCAGCCTGTTCGCGCTGATCAGTCTGCTGTCGCTGGCACTGTATGGGATGCGCGCAAGGGCGCAGGGGCCGACGGCGAACTTTACCGGTTTTTCACACGATATGCGGGTGCTGACCGCGCTGCTGCTCTTTTGTGCCGTGCTACTCATCGTGCTCGTCGGTACGCTTTACCCGATGATTTACGGTCTGCTCGGCTGGGGACGCCTGTCGGTGGGCGCGCCCTATTTTAACCGCGCAACGCTGCCGTTTGGTCTGCTGATGCTTGGGCTTATCGCGTTCTCCACCGTTGCCGCCCGCAGGCGTCTTCGCGCGCACCTTCCGGCGCTACTGGCGCACAGCGGCGTGCTGCTGGCCGCGGCGGGTATGTTTCTCTCCAGCATCAGCCGGGAGGAAGTCAGCCTGAATTTGCAGCCGGGACAGCATGTGACGCTTGCCGGATACCGCTTCGACTTTGAACGGCTCGATCTGACAGCAAAAGAGAATTACACCAGCGAGATGGCGCAGATTGCGCTGTATCACGATGAACAACGGATCGGCACGCTGACGCCGGAGCGGCGCTTTTATGACGCGCGTCGCCAGCAGATGATGGAACCGGGCATTCACTGGAACCTGTTGCATGACGAGTACGCAGTGATGGGGGAAAAGACCGGGCCGGATCGCTACGCGTTTCGCCTGTACGTACAGTCGGGCGTGCGCTGGATTTGGGGTGGCGGGCTGCTGATGGTGATGGGCGCGCTGCTGAGCGGCTGGCGCGCAAGGAGATGCGATGCGTAATTTTCTGGGAGTGATGCTGTTTTTTATCATCGCCAGTGTACAGGCACAGGTGGTAGATACCTGGACCTTCGCCACCCCGCAGCAGCAGGAAACCGCGCTACACATAGCCAGTCAGCTCCGTTGTCCGCAGTGTCAGAATCAAAGCCTGCTGGAGTCGAACGCGCCGGTGGCGGTCAGTATGCGTCATCAGGTTTACAGCATGGTGGCTGAAGGGAAAAATGAAGCCGAGATTACTGCCTGGATGACCGCGCGCTACGGCGAGTTTGTGCGCTATAACCCGCCGCTGACGGCGCAGACGCTGGCGCTCTGGGTGTTACCCGGCGCGTTGCTGCTGCTGATGGCGCTGATTTTGTGGCGAGTGAGGGGGAAACGATGAACCCGCAAACGACGCGGCGCACGATACCGGTCAAAACGCTGGTATGCCTGACGGCAATCATGGGCGTGATATGTGTCGTCGGCTATCTGTTCAGCCCGAAATGGCAGGCCGCGCGCGGGGAATATCAGCGGCGGACCGATCCGTTACATCAGTTTAGCGCTACGCAAACCCAGGAGGCGCAGCTTCTGGCGCTTCAGGAGAAGATCCGTGCCACGCCGCAAAACAGTGAACAATGGGCCATGCTCGGCGAATATTATCTGTGGCAAAACATGTATGAAAACGCCCTGCTTGCCTATCGCGAAGCGCTGCGTTTACGCGGAGAAAATGCCGAGCTTTATTCGGCGCTGGCAACGGTGCTGTATTATCAGGCAGGCCAGCATATGACGACCCAAACCCGTGAGGCGATCGATCGCGCGCTGGCGCTGGATGAAACGGAAATTACCGCGCTGATGCTGCTGGCCTCCGATGCATTTATGCAGGCGGATTACACGCAGGCGATAAGAGTGTGGAAGAAGGTGCTGGATTTAAATTCAGCGCGGGTAAACCGCGCACAGCTTATTGACTCAATTAATATGGCTAAGTTATTGCAAAATCGAAAAAATTAATCGCTTGCCGCCTGAGTTTTCAGGAAAAGAATCGTCGCCGCCACGCGCGAGCGTACATTCAGTTTGCGCAGAAGGTTGCGAATATGCACTTTGACGGTTTGCTCGGAAATATTCAAGGCAGAAGCAATCTGTTTATTTGTCAGGCCAAAAGCCAGTTCATGCAGAACATCCAGTTCACGCTCAGTTAATACGCTAAACGGATTGCGTAAATTCTCATTGCTTAATTCACGCTGATTCAGATAGTTACTCACTTTTTCACTGAATGCGCTGCCGCCAAAGACACAGGCACGAATCGCATTGAGCAGATCTTCAGGATCATCATCCTTCAGTAAATAGCCATCCGCCCCGGCGTCGATTAACGCATAAATATCATTTAGCGCATCAGAAACCGTTAAAATAATAACCCGCGCGGTTGAGCCATCGCGGCGAAGCGCATTTAACGTGTCCAGCCCGCTGCGTCCTTTCATATTAAGGTCAAGCAGGATAAGATCTGTATCGTATTGATTTGCCAGCGCAATGGCGGTTGCGCCATCACCGGTTTCCGCGACGACATTAAAACAGGGATCGGGTTCCAGAAGCTGACGTATCCCGCGTCGCATAAGCGGATGATCGTCAACAATAAGTACCTGAAAAGGACTCAGTTCAGTCGCCATGATTATCTCCATTATTTTCACATGGGGTTATATTATATATACGATTACAGCCCGGTTTTGTCGTAAACCACCACCTGAGCGAGAGATACCTTACTTTATTTGTGGTGATAAGCGAAATACAAAATAACATTTTAAAGGCATGTTATTTCAATAGTATGATTATTATCGCTTTTTGTTGTTCTCCCGCCGTTATAATGATGTCATCGATGACGGCAACATTTGAGAAGCGCAGGCTGCTTATTTATTCCCTGGAAAGGCCGAGCTGTCATCCAGTAAACATTGCAAATGACCGTAGCGAACGCCGTGCCGGGCAATGACGTCATCGGCGAAAGACTGAGCATTGCCCATATCGCCTTTCCGCACGGCGATTTCGAGGCAATCATCGTGGTTGATGTGCATGGGCAGCGTGGCGGTTTCCACTATCACGGCAAAGCGCGCTTCTGCTGACCACTGTACGCTGTTTTGTCTGCTCCGGGCACCGGTTTCCCCTCTGCTTTAGCCTGATTACGCCAGTTATACAGAGTAGCTTCGGATATTCCTTCCATCTGTGCAACGACGGAAACGGCCATGTTCCAGGGAGGCAGCAGTTTTGCCAGCACTGACGCTTTACGCTCAGGGGAAATTCGTTTCATTTGTCACTCCATCACCCTCAGGATTATTTTTCAGAGGGGTGACAGACAACTATCCTGATACTGAGGGTCCGACATCGGGTGATAGACGGGTAACTATCCCATGGTAGTAATCGTCTGCTATCAAGGCCATATTCATGCACCAGTCCATCAAAATTAGATTTACGGAAAATCTCAAATTTATTCATATGCCACTCACATTTAAACAACAGAAATGATATTGGAACAAAACAAAAAGTATGGTTATCTAAAAATTTGATACTTAGAGAAACTAATAATGAATTTTTAGTTGTTATGATTTTACGATTAACCAATTATTGAGATGTTGGCTATGTATCAGCCTTTTCACTTAATAAAAAATACAGCGAGTTTTCCTGTATTTTTTATTATCGGCAGATGAATACACCGCCAGATTTTTCGCTCTCAACCCGCCGTGACCGGAATCGCGTTTCGTTCACGGGTAATGGGGCGAGTCCGTCAAGGTGGTGTAAATTCAGATCCAGCTTTCCTGCCGGGTAATGTGCCTGTTATGCGCTGATTGGCAGCGCCTCGATCACATCATGTTCAGCGATCTGGTCTATCTCCGCCATGCTGTGCTGGGGCAGAGAGCGATTTGTAATCACCACTCTTCGTTTTGCTCTGTCAGCACGGCCCCCAGCAGCCGGGTGATGCTCTCTTCGTCAGGGAAAATACCCTCCACGTCTGCTTCTGCCTCGTCCATCATCTCCGTGACTGCCGGGAAGCTCTTCTCCAGTTGGCTGGCGACTTTCCGCCAGGTGGCGTGAGCGCTTTGTTCCTCAGTCTGCACGAACACCTGTTGTATCGCTGCCTTAAAGCCGCGGTGCGAGTCGGAGATAACCCGCTTCACACCGTCCAGGATTATCGGGGTGGTTCAATAATGTTAAAAAGTTCCTGTTTTATTTTTTTTGAAATGTGAAAGGGTTTAAGTGATCACATTTTTGCCTTGCTTGCGACGATTTTTTTTCAGGAAAAAGACCTTTGTTGCAAAAATGAAACACTGTGCTGAAAATTATTGCGCCTATTCATTTTTGTGAACGGAGTCATCACAATCGTTGGTTATATCAATTAATCTGCACACGTAACATTACTCTCTGGCACCGCTTTTTACTCATTCCGGCAGCCTTCTTCCCAGCAAGTTGGCGGTATTAGATAATAAATTATGGGAAAAGAAAAAATGAAATTATCCAAGAATTTGTTAAGTATATGTATCGGTTCTGCATTACTTTTTACCTCTCAGATCGCCTCCGCAATCACATTTCGTGCAGCTGATGTCCATCCTGCAGATTATCCTAATGTGGTGGCTGTACAGCACATGGGGGAAAAACTCAGCGCTGCAACTAATGGCCGCCTTGATATTAAAACATTTCCCGGCGGCGTTCTCGGCGATGAGAAACAGATGATTGAACAGGCGCAACTAGGCGCGCTTGATATCATCCGTGTTTCAATGACACCAGTTGCCGCCATTTTACCTGAAATTAATGTGTTTACTTTGCCGTATATTTTCCGCGATGAAAGCCACATGCATCAGGTACTGGATGGAATGATCGGCAAGGAAATCGGTGACAGATTGACCGGCAATAGTAAATCCCGTCTGGTGTTTCTTGGATGGATGGATTCCGGTACGCGCAACCTGATCACCAAAGCCCCGGTTACGAAACCTGATGATTTGAAAGGGATGAAAATTCGCGTCCAGGCCAGTCCGGTATCGCTGGATACCTTGAAAGCGATGGGTGCAAATGCCGTAGCGATGGGGGTCAGTGAAGTCTTCAGCGGCATGCAAACCGGCGTCATTGATGGTACTGAGAATAACCCTCCGACATTTGTTGCTCATAACTATTTACCGGTAGCGAAAAACTATACCTGGAGTAAGCATTTTATTATTCCCGAGCTGTTCCTGTTCTCTAAACCAAAGTGGGATAAGCTGAAAAAAGAAGATCAGGAATTGATCCTCAAACTGGCGAAAGAAGCACAAATTGAACAACGTGAACTTTGGGAAGCCTATAATAAAAAATCACTGGAAACAATGAAAGCTGGCGGCGTGCAATTCCATGATATTGATACCAGCTATTTCTATCAAGCGACTCAGTCCGTGCGTGATAAATATGGTAAAGATCATCAGGATTTAATTAAAAGGATTCAGGATGTGAAATAATTTATAAGGCGGATTGAATATTCAATCCGCCTTATAGGCTTATGAGACAGGTTCCTGAGCTTGCTATATATTAGAGGTATTAATGATGAGTGGATATTATTCATCGGTAATGGATGTATTGTATCGAATTTCCATGTGGATATCCGGATTGGCGTTATTGGTGATGGTCAGCATTATTCCAGTCGGAATTTTTGCGCGTTACGTGATGCACAACGCACTCTCCTGGCCTGAGCCTGTCGCAATATTATGTATGGTGACCTTCACCTTTATTGGCGCGGCGGTGAGCTATCGCGCGGGTTCTCATATCGCCGTTAACATGGTTG
>DASYFN010000132.1:0-12749 GCA_036498385.1 Klebsiella sp. | reverse complement strand
TGGGGCGCATTCGGCGATGTCCCGCAGTGGATCTTCGCCCTCGGCGCACTGGCGATTGTCGGCACCATGAACATGATCGGTGTGAAATGGTTCGCCGAGATGGAGTTCTGGTTCGCGCTGGTCAAAGTTCTGGCGATCGTGGCGTTCCTGGTGGTCGGGACTATTTTTCTCGGCTCCGGCAAGCCGCTGGATGGCAATGCCACTGGGTTTCACCTGATTACCGATAACGGCGGCCTGTTCCCACACGGTCTGCTGCCGGCGCTGGTGCTGGTCCAGGGGGTGGTTTTCGCCTTCGCCTCTATCGAACTGGTGGGTACCGCCGCTGGCGAGTGTAAAGACCCGCAGACCATGGTGCCGCGCGCCATTAACAGCGTCATCTGGCGCATCGGCCTGTTCTACGTTGGCTCGGTGCTGCTGCTGGTTCTGCTGCTGCCGTGGAATGCCTATCAGGCCGGGCAGAGTCCGTTCGTCACCTTCTTCTCGAAACTGGGCGTGCCGTATATCGGCAGCGTGATGAATATCGTGGTGTTAACCGCCGCGCTCTCCAGCCTGAACTCCGGCCTCTATTGCACCGGGCGTATTCTGCGCTCCATGTCTATGGGCGGTTCGGCGCCGAAGTTTATGTCGAAAATGAGCCGCCATCACGTGCCCTACGCCGGGATTCTGGCGACGCTGGGCGTCTATGTCGTTGGGGTATTTCTCAACTACCTGGTGCCTTCACAGGTATTTGAGATCGTGCTTAACGTCGCTTCGCTGGGAATTATCGCCTCGTGGGGCTTTATTGTGGTGTGCCAGATGCGCCTGCGTCAGGCGATTAAGGAAGGTAAAGCAGCGGACGTCAGCTTCAGGATGCCGGGGGCGCCTTTTACCTCCTGGCTTACCCTGCTGTTCCTGCTGAGCGTGCTGGTATTAATGGCTTTCGATTACCCTAACGGTACCTGGACCATCGGCTCGATTCCGCTGATTGCCGTTTTACTGGTCGCTGGCTGGTTTGGCGTGCGCAAGCGCGTGCATGACATTCACAGCACCGCGCCGAATATGGAAAAACAGCAATAAGCGTTGGTAACAGAAGTTGATATTGGCGAGAGCGCTATTTTCTGGAATGACGCGGTAAGAGGTTAGCCGTCAGCCGGCAGAAATGCGAGCTCAATGTTACAGGGGGGCTACCCCCCTGTAAGGTTACAGTGCGATGCGGATAACGTCATCCGGCTGGGTAGCCTCTTTCTGACGAGTCGATTCCTGCTTCACACTGACGTACAACGTTTTACCATCGGCGGAGAGCGTCAGGCTGTTGGGATGAGTCGGGGTTTTGAAGGTCTTGACCACTTTGTAGGTTTTACCATCGATCACACTCACTTCGCCAGCTTTACGGTGCGTCACGTAGGCTTCATTGCGGGTCGGGTTAAACAGCACGGCCAGGGACTCTGGCGCGGCGATTTTCTCCAGCACTTTGCCATCGCGGATATCGACAACCAGCACTTCCGGCTGTTTACTATCGGTGATGAAGGCGCGATGACCGGCAGTATCAAGGCTCAGGTTCAGGTAGAAATGGTCTTGACCATCATCCTGCAGTTTCTTACGCGACAGGATCTTATTGCTGGTACTGTCGATGGTCACCAGTTCGCCGTCGGCATTCGTGGTATAGATGCGGTTTGCTTCCACGTCCAGCGCCAGGCCAGTCGCCATTGCGCCGGTATTAGCAATGGTATCTTTCAGCGTCAGCTTGTCGCCGTCCACTACCCAAATCACGCTCTCTTTACCCAGGCCGGTAATGTAGACGGTATTCGTTTTCTCGTTGACCGCCAGTTCACGCGGAGCCAGCGGACGTACGGTTTCGCTGCGTTGGCGGGGGTCGAGTACCAGACGCCCTTTCACCTTACCAGTTCTGGCATCAATAGCGGTTACGGTGCTGTCGATGGTATTGCCAAACCATAGCGTCTGGGTGGCGTTGTTGATCGTCGCGCCAAAGGGTTTCAGATCGTTATGAATAATCTGCGTCACTTCGAGCGTCGTCGGATCGAGACGGTAAACAATACCGCCCTTATCCAGCGAACGGCTTTGTGAAGTCGCCAGCCACAGCGCATTCTCCTGCTGGCTATAAGCCATTTCGTATGCGCCCTTACCAACGGCTTTGCGCAGTATTTCTTCCGCCGCTTGAGCGCTGAAGCTCCCCGCCAGCAGTAATGAAGTTAACAATAGTGAACGACGCAGACGCGGCGCGGACAGATAACGTAATGACATGACGACTCCCTTTGATAAAACAGATATATACCTGCTCGATAGTGCTTCCGGGGCGCAAAATCATTACTTTGCGCCACCTTTTTGTAATGCGAATAGTAATCATTATTTATCGCAATGTGGAGAGTTAATTGCGTTTAGTCGCCTCTGGATCACGCAATTCTTGCTGTCTGTTAACTCAAATATCGTTAAGTATTTTCAAAAAATTTACAAAACAGTTAACATATATGCATATATTCCGTTTGGTTCGTTTTACGAGTAACTTTGATGAAAATCCTTTCCGTGCGCGCCGCCGCGCTTCCCGCCCTGCTTCTGCCGCTTATTTCGTCAGCGCCAATCGCTATCGCTGCTGAACAAGCCATGGTGGTAACCGCCGCACCGTCTGCGGTTTCTGAACTCGATACCCCCGCTGCCGTTAGCGTGGTTAACGGCGATGAGATGCGCCAGTCTGCGCCGCGGGTCAACCTTTCCGAGTCGCTGGGCGCAGTGCCGGGGCTTCAGGTACAAAACCGCCAGAACTATGCGCAGGATCTGCAGCTTTCGATTCGCGGCTTTGGTTCTCGCTCTACCTATGGCGTGCGGGGGTTACGTATTTACGTCGACGGTATTCCGGCAACCATGCCCGATGGCCAGGGGCAAACCTCGAATATTGATATTGGCAGTCTCGATTCGCTCGAAGTGCTGCGCGGACCTTTTTCCGCCCTGTACGGCAACGCCTCCGGCGGGGTGATCAACGCCACCAGCCAGACTGGCAGCCAGCCGCCAACTATCGAAGCCAGCAGCTATTACGGCAGTTTCGGCACCTGGCATTACGGCATGAAAGCGACCGGCGCGGTCGGCGACGGCAGCCATGCCGGCGATGTCGATTATGTGGTATCCACCAACCGCTTCACCACCCACGGCTCCCGCGACCATAGCGGCGCGCGTAAGAATCTCGTCAACGCTAAGCTGGGTGTACGTATCGATGACGTCAGCAAGCTGACCTTACTGTTCAACAGTGTGGATATTAAAGCCAATGATGCGGGCGGGCTGAGCTATGACGAATGGCAAAGTAATCCGCGCCAGTCGCCAAGAGGCGATCAGTACAATACCCGCAAAACCATTAAACAGACCCAGGCCGGTTTACGCTACGAGCGACAGTTGAGTGAGCAGGATGATCTGAGCGTGATGATGTACGCCGGCGAGCGCGAAACCACGCAGTATCAGTCGATTCCCCGAGCTCCGCAGCTCAAACCTACCCATGCAGGCGGCGTTATCGACCTGACGCGTCACTATCAGGGGATTGATACCCGCTGGACCCACCGCGGCGAATGGCTGGTGCCAGTCACCTTTACCACCGGTCTTGATTATGAAACCATGAGCGAGCGCCGCAGAGGTTACGAAAACTTTGTGATGAGCAACGGCGCGCCACAGTACGGCGAAAAAGGCGATCTGCGCCGCAACGAACGTAACCTGATGTGGAACGTTGATCCCTATCTACAAACCCAATGGCAGCTCACTGAGAAATTGTCGCTGGACGCCGGGGTTCGCTACAGTTCGGTATGGTTCGATTCCAATGATTATTACATTACGTCAGGTAACGGCGATGACAGCGGCGACGCCAGCTATCACAAATGGCTGCCAGCGGGCTCGCTGAAATATGCGGTAACCGAAGCGTGGAATGTGTACGTCTCCGCCGGTCGTGGTTTCGAAACGCCGACGATTAATGAGCTTTCTTATCGTTCCGGCGATCAGGGCGGCCTGAACTTTGGTCTGCAGCCGTCAACCAACGAAACCGTTGAAATTGGCAGCAAGGCGCGTATCGGCAACGGCCTGTTGACCGCCGCGCTGTTCCAGACCGACACCGATAATGAGATTGTCGTCGACGCCAGCAGCGGCGGGCGCACCAGCTACAAAAACGCCGGTAAAACTCGTCGTCAGGGGATGGAGCTGGGGCTGGATCAGCAGTTCGGCGATAGCTGGCGTTTAAAAGCGGCCTGGACCTGGCTGGATGCGACCTATCGCACCAATGTCTGTGACGATACCAGTTGTAAAGGCAAGCGTATTCCGGGCATCGCCCGCAATATGGGCTACGCCTCCTTCGGCTATCAGCCCGAAAAAGGCTGGTACGCGGGCAGCGATATTCGCTATATGAGCGATATTATGGCTAACGATGAGAACACAGCCAAAGCGCCATCCTGGACAGTGGTCGGCCTGACGACCGGTTATAAATGGAGCTACGGCAAGATGGATATGGATCTGTTTGGCCGCGTTGATAACCTGTTTGACCGCAGCTACGCGGGCTCGGTTATCGTTAACGAATCTAACGGTCGCTACTACGAACCGGCACCGGGCCGCAATTATGGTATCGGACTCAATCTGGCATGGCGGTTTGAGTAACAACCACTTCCGGCGTAACCTCGCAGCCTCAGCAGGATCACTTGCAGGATCCTGTCGAGCGTTAGCAGTGGATGCGCGCTTACGTTAAATAATGTTTCTTAAAGATAATTCGAAAATAATCTTTTCCGCCTGGCAGGAAAAGGCAATGGAAGCATCCAGCTTCACCTCATCGCCTGCAGCCTCAATGGTATAATCGACCTGCGGCGGTTCGCTGGCGGGCGCGGCGGCGACGGCACGTTGGCGAATGGCCGCCACCGTGGACTCAGCCTCCTCGCGCCCAGAGAAGATTTTCTCCACCTGCCAGGCGCAGTCCTCATTATCAATAATCGATCCCACATCGATGGCACAGCCTTTAGTACTGCATTTATCTACAACATCTTTCATTGCGGTTACCTCTTGAGTTTTTATTAGAATAAGAATCTATTGGCGGAAAGCAAACCATTACTATTTGTATGGATGAGCATTTTTAAATTATACGCCACCATGTGAAGCGACTGCTTGCGCCATCGCATGGCTCAATCATGTGAGCGGCTGGAGTTTTACGCGTAAATTGCCGTTATAACACATAAGCAACTTGAAGTAAGACGGGTATAAAACCCGGCAGACGCGACGCCTGCCGGGAAACAGGTTACTCGTCAGGAGAGACGCGAACCACTACTTTACCGAAGTTCTCGCCCTTCAGCAGACCGATGAGTGCCTGCGGCGCGTTCTCCAGGCCGTCAACGACCTGCTCGCGGTATTTGATTTTCCCTTCCTGCACCCAGCGCCCCATCTCCTGCTGGAACTCGGCAATACGGTGACCGTAATCCTGGCCGATAATAAAGCCCTGCATCCGAATGCGTTTTTTGAGGATCGTCGCCATCAGCAGCGGTAAACGATCCGGGCCGTCTGGCAGCGCGGTGGCGTTGTAGCCGCTGACCAGGCCGCAAAGCGGAACGCGAGCCGAGGTGTTCAACAGCGGCAGCACTTCATCGAACACTTTCCCGCCGACATTCTCATAATAGATATCGATGCCCTGCGGGCACGCCTCTAACAGCTTGACGGCAAAATCGGGCGCGCGGTGATCGATACAAACATCAAACCCTAAGGTTTCTACCGCATAACGACACTTCTCGCTGCCGCCCGCAATGCCCACCGTGCGGCAACCTTTCAGCTTCGCTATCTGTCCAACCGTCGCGCCGACCGGCCCGGTTGCGGCGGCAACCACCAGCGTCTCGCCCGCTTTTGGCTGACCAATATCCAGCAGCCCCATATAGGCGGTAAAGCCCGGCATTCCGAGGATGCCCAGCGCCCAGGAAGGGTGTTCAGGATTATCGCCCAACTTCACCAGCCCGCTGCCGTCAGAAAGTTCATAATCCTGCCAGCCGCTGTAGCCCAGTACCCAGTCGCCGGGCTTGAAATCGGCATGATTCGATGTCACGACGCGGCTCACGGTGCCACCCACCATCACCGCGCCAATCGCCACCGGCGGCGAGTAGGAAGGCGCGTCGCTCATACGCCCGCGCATATAAGGATCTAATGACAGAAAGATGGTGCGCAGCAGTAACTGCCCCGCCCCAGGAGAAGCGACTTCGCCCTCTTCCAGGCGGAAGTTTTCCCCGGTCGGCTCGCCGTGCGGGCGAGATCCCAGCAGCCAGCGGCGGTGGTGTTGCGGATGAAAAGCCATAACACACTCCTCTTTTAACAAGTCTGTATAGAGGCTAGCTGCTTTCCCGGCAGCGCGCATTGACTTTATGAGGCAGATTGATTGAGTCGGACGACCAGATAGACGCAGGGCTGCGTTGTTTCATTAATGAAGCGGCAATCATTAGGCGGCCCGAGCTCCAGACAGTCTCCCGCCCTCATCTCGTGGCGCGTGTTGCCTTCGATAAACACCAGTTCGCCCTGCTGTAGCCAGATGAGCTGTCGCGCCAGCGCATAGGATGACGCAGGCATCGGAACATCGCTGCCAGCGGGAAGCTCAACCTGAACCAGATCGATAGGCAGGTCGCTACGCGGCGAAACGTGACGGCGCAAATAGTGGCTCTGCGGATCATGCCACACCGGCTGATTAGCAAAACGCAGCAGCTTGCCTTCCTGCATCTCCGCCCTGGCGATCAGCGTCGACATGCTAATGCCGAAGGCGCCGGATAACCGTCCAAGCATCGACGCAGTCGGGCTACTTTCGCCACGCTCAATCTTGTGGATCATCGCCCGTGAAGCCCCCGCCCGTTCAGCCAGTTCGCTTAGCGACCAGTTGCGAGATTCCCGTTCAATGCGGATGCGTGCGCTGATCCGCTGGTTAAGATTGTCTTCTATAGTATTCATACCGTGACACTATAGTGTAGGGCGTCTGTTTGTACAACCAGGCGTAAATGGTGGTTATGTGTCTGAAAAGAAGCAGCGTAATAAAACAAGTGACAGGCTTGCGTACATTATTGTAATAATATCGTACTACTATAGTGTGAAACCTTTGAGGATTACCATGACCATCCGCCACGCCAGCAAAGACGATTGCGCCGCAATCGCTGAAATCTACAACCATGCGGTAGTCCATACCACCGCCATCTGGAACGACAAAACCGTCGATACCGATAACCGTATTGCCTGGTTTGAAGCCCGGCAGCTCGTCGGTTACCCGGTGCTGGTCAGCGAAGAAAACAACGTTATTACCGGCTATTCCTCCTTTGGTGACTGGCGTGCCTTTGACGGTTTTCGCCATACCGTCGAGCATTCTGTGTATGTTCATCCCGATTATCAGGGCAAGGGGCTGGGCCGCAGCCTGTTGGTAGCCTTAATCGCCGAGGCTAAACGGTTGAATAAGCACGTGATGGTTGCTGGCATTGAAGCGCAAAATCAGGCCTCATTGCATCTGCATAAAGCGCTGGGCTTTATCACCACCGGGCAAATGCCTCAGGTAGGCACTAAATTTGGTCGCTGGCTGGATCTGACATTTATGCAACTGCAGCTTGATAATCGCCGCGATCCGGACGGCAACGCATGAATCAAACGCTGACCCTGGCTTGTTTAATTGCCGCCGGCATTGGACTGGTGCTGCAAAACACGCTGATGGTGCGGATTACCCAATCAGCTTCAACCATTCTGATCGCTATGCTGCTTAACTCACTGGTTGGCATCGTGATTTTCGTCACGATATTGCTGCTTCGACACGGCGCAGCGGGGTTTCAGGAGCTGGCGGTCAGCGTAAAATGGTGGACGCTCATTCCCGGCCTGCTGGGTTCGTTCTTCGTCTTTGCCAGTATTAGCGGCTATCAAAATATCGGGGCGGCAACCACGATCGCGGTATTGATTGCCAGCCAGCTGGTTGGAGGTCTGGTGATTGATTTGATTCGCGCGAACTACGTTTCGTTTCGCGCGCTTATTGGCCCGCTTTGCGGCGCGGTGATGCTGATAGTGGGCGCCTGGCTGGTGGCCAGACGCCAGTTTTAGTGAATCTCGCCGCCGCGGGTTAACTGCTCGCGGCGCGCTTCCTGCTCCTCGTGCTGTTGGCGGCCATGGTGAGCGATTGCGGTACGCAAACGCTGCTGCTGAACGTAGCGCTCTTCACACCCCAGCTCAGCGTCATCGCTCAGCACAATCAGTAATTCATTCATATGGCTAATAACACTTTCAGAAATCGCTGCGTCCACACGAGCGACAACCTCATCCAGATGCGACATTCTTTTCTCCTTCTGGCTTAGAGCCTGTCTCATCAGAGCTACTGGTTGAGTTTAACTTTGGAAAAATCGCTCCCCATCAGACTTACGCTATAGCCGCTGACGTTGCTGCGCGTCGCGTAGAAAGTCTTCCCGGTCGCCAGGGTTATCCACGGGGCCTGCTGATAAAAAATCTCCTGCGCCTGACCGTAGAGTTTGGCGCGCTCCTGCGGATCGCTCACCAGGATAGCCTTTTTCACCAGCGCATCGTAGGACTTATCACACCAGCGGGCAACGTTAGAGCCGGTTTTAATGTTATCGCAGCTTAACAGGGTGCCAGCGAAATTATCCGGATCGCCATTATCGGACATCCAACCAAACAGCGCGCTGTCGTGTTCGCCTTTGCGCATTCCGGCAAGATATTCGCCCCACTCATAGGTGACGATTTTAGCTTTGATCCCGACCTTGCTCCAGTCACTCTGGACCATCTCAGCAATGCGGCGCGAATTGGGGTTATAGGGCCTCTGCACCGGCATTGACCACAGGGTGACTTCGACTCCCTTCTCCAGCCCGGCCTGCTTAAGGAGATCTTTCGCTTTTTGTGGGTTATAGCTGTAATCCGGCAGATCTTTCTTATAGCCCAGCATAGTAGCGGGGATCGGCGATTTCGCAACGCTACCGGAATCCAGGAAGACCGCTTTAACGATCGCCTGCTTGTCGGTCGCGTAGTTCAGTGCCTGCCGTACCTGTACGCTATCAAACGGCTTTTTTTCAGTATTGAATGCCAGATAGCCAACGTTCAGCGCCTCTACCGAATGCAGCGCCAGATCTTTATTGCCTTTAATTACCGGGAACTGTACCGGCGATGGCGCAGGAATAATCTGGCATTCATTGGTTTGCAATTTCGCCAGTCGCGTCTCAACGTTCGGCGTGATCGAGAAAATCAGGTGTTTGGTCGGTACTTCTCCATCCCAGTAGTGCGGGTTGGCAATATAGCGGATCAACGAATCCACTTTGTATTGCTGCAGTGCGTAAGGTCCGGTGCCAATTGGCCAGGTATCGACATACTCCGGCGTGCCTTTTTTCAACATCTCATCGGCATATTCGGCAGAAAGAATCGACGCAAAATCCATTCCCCAGTCGGCGAGGAATGCCGCGTTTGGCTGGCTCAGCACAAACTGCACGTGGTAATCATCGATCTTTTTGATGTCTTTGATTAGTTTATCCAGGCCAACGTCGTGGAAGTATTCATAATGCCCTTGTGAAACCTTGTGGTACGGATGTTTCTCATCTTTCTGACGCAATACCGAGAACAGTACGTCATCGGCGTTGAAATCGCGGGTCGGCTTGAAGTATTTGTTGCTGTTGAACTGTACGCCCTTGCGCAGAGTGAAAGTCCAGGTTTTGCCATCCGGGGAAACGCGCCATTCGGTCGCCAGTGAAGGAATCGGCGTGTTTTTGATCGGGTCAAAGTTGATAAGACGATTGTAAAGCACCTGAGAACTGGCAACGAAAGACGGGCCTGAACTGGCAATCTGCGGGTTGAAGGATTCCGGCGAAGCTTCGGAGCAATAGACCAGCGTATCGTTGCCCGCCGCCCAGGCGTTTGCCGCCGGTAGCAATGCGCCCAACGTCAGCGCAAGAAGCGTTTTCCCTGTAGACATGGTTATAAGCCTTATGAATTTGTTATAAGTTCTTTAATAACAGCACAGGAGAATTCAACCGGCAAATAATCAATTGCTATCAGGTTATGCTAAAAACTGCGTTTTTGCCGATTAATTCAACATCACCCGTTTTTTACATCATCAATTTCACCAATGAATGTGAAACCTGCGAAAAAGGAACGTTAGCCATCAACTTTTAAATCAGAACAGGGAGACCAACAACGCCAGTGGAAAACTGAACGGCCAGGTCGCGCCAATCAGCAGCGCCGCCAGCAGGCGGATCCAGCGACTCTCTTTGGTTAAAAACCAGCTTATTACAGCACAGATACATCCCATAACAGCATAAAAAACCAACATTTTCTGGTATAAAGTCATTTTTTCTTCCTTCCCTGACAAGCCTTTTCGCGTACCGCGATACCTCTTCGCACCTCCAGAGTGCGTCAGAGATTATGGCATTTTAAAATAAGTAACAGGGTTAATGGCACAAGAGTGCCCGATTCGTCTTTGTCTGATAGCGCAACCTTTAGCCTCGTACTATATCTGTAGTAGCTTATTGATAAAGGTGGCGTTATGGATGTTTCCCGCAAAACCGTCATTCTGATTAATGTCGGCGCGGCACTTGTGCTTATCGGCCTGTTATCCGTTCGTTTTGGTTGGTTTTAGTGATTTTACTCAACAATGAAACCTAAAAAAGCAGCCTCCAGGGGCTGCTTTTTTACGATTTGAAAGAACCCGCCTCAACAGCAGACGCGTTCTTTTGTACGATAATCAACTGCCGGGCTTCGGGATCCCGGGCCAGTAAAAGATCCACTTTTTCACTATCCCACTCGGCCGCCACGCAGACAGATTCCGGTCCCCCCTGTTTTTCACAGCCAATAATCTGTTGGCCAGGGAAATTCCCGTAAAGAATCACCGTGGCGCAAGCCACAGAGAGAAAACTCACTATTTTTTTCAAAACAATATCAACTTCAAAGCAACAAATTGCGCCGAATGTTCGCATGAGCGGCTATAGAAAGTCAAACGACCGGCTCTGCTCTTACTGGCGTTATTAATGCTATGAAATTTAACACATTCATTACATGCATGGCAGATTTAAAGGGCGCTGTGAGAAATAATATATCGCCAAATTTATATCCCTGGCGTCTCCCGCAACAATCTCACTTGGCTGTCACTAATAACACCGTTATTTATACGGTTAATACTTCCTGCCTTCACAATAAATATAACCCCTGCGCCGCAATGAGCGCTTAACGGAATACCACAAAGTTAATGCGCTTTTTATACCAGCATGTTTACTGTGCTGATATGTGATCATGGCTATTATCAACTCCCGGGCAGACAAAATTTCGGAAAAATAGTCAGCAAAAGAAAAAAATCGCTATATATCAATAAATTAAGGAAACACCAAAGGACTAAAAAAACCACTCTTTTTTTAATGGTAAGAAATATCATTTGCGTTATTTCACACAAAATAATACATTCGCAGTCACAAATTATGTGAAGTTTGTTGTTTACCCATTTATTTTTTGAGGTGGTATATGTCCGGGATCGCTGTTCTTATTGTGGCGTTAATTTTACTGATTATTTCAATTTATAATCTTTTTTCCTATGTTCGCGAGCGTCGACACTCTAGTTTACCGAGCAAAAAAACAAAACATTAGTCTGATAATCATTTTCCAAATAAATAAATTACCGCATACATAACAAATGGCTGATGACATGACACCGGACGCAATTATAAAAACAAATCAATAACTTAAATATAACAACAACCCTGCATTGAATGCAGCGATTTGAAAATCATGATCATCATTAAGAGCCCGCCCCACCAGACGCTATGTCGCAGGCAGTTTGAACACGGGCAGCGCTTCGCTCCCGGAGCATACACGTCGTACGTGAGGATGATTCGCTACGCTCGCCCTCCGGGCCGCCCTGAAGGGCGTGCAAAATGGCAAGTAAAAGAGCCCACTGGTGATGTGGGCGTTATGCCATTATTACTCTTGTATTTTAGCCATGTTTTATCATCACATGCCGGGTCGTAGTGTAGTCCTCCAGACCATACATCGACATATCCTTGCCGTAGCCAGAGAGTTTCTGCCCCCCGTGCGGCATTTCGCTCACCAGCATGAAATGGGTGTTGACCCAGGTGCAACCATACTGCAAACGCGCGCTGAGGCGATGCGCTCTACCGACATTCTTAGTCCATACTGACGAAGCCAGGCCATACTGCGAATCGTTGGCCCAGTTCAGCGCCTGCTCTTCGTCAGTGAACGAGGTGATACTGACGACCGGGCCAAAGATCTCGCGCTGCACAATCGCATCTTCCTGCTTCGCTCCCGCCAGCAGCGTGGGCTGATAATAGTAGCCGTTACCCGGCGCTTTGCTCCCGCCAGTAACTACCTGAATATGCGGCAACGCGCAGGCGGCATCAACGGCGGCGCTGACCCTGTCCAGATGCGCCTGCGAGCTCAGCGGCCCCAGCTCAGTGGTTTCATCATCAGGCGGCCCAATCTTCAGGCTGGCGACCGCCGCGCCGAGCTTTTCCACCAGTTGGTCATAAATACCAGCCTGAGCGTAAATACGGCAGGCGGCGGTGCAGTCCTGACCGGCGTTATAAAAACCGAAGGTCCGTACGCCCTCCACCACCGCGTCGATATCCGCATCATCAAAGACGATAACCGGCGCTTTCCCGCCCAGTTCCATATGGGTACGTTTAATCGACGAAGCAGTATGGCCGATAATATGCGCTCCGGTGGCAATCGAACCGGTCAACGACACCATGCGAACCTTCGCATGGGCGGTTAGCGGATCGCCAACGGTTACGCCACGGCCA
>DASYFN010000131.1:0-5070 GCA_036498385.1 Klebsiella sp. | reverse complement strand
GAAAAAAACAGGGCGAATGGCGTCAAAATCGCGCTCTTCAACCATGCGTTGCATGAGGACAGAGCCGACCATTCCGCGCCAGCCGATAAAACCAACATTTTTCATAACGTATTCCTGCGAAGTGTGTGCTGTTTGTTCCAGGCCAGTTTCCTACTGGTTAATCCTTCACATTACAAAATGCAGCTAAAGTCGCAAGTGAAATTAATCAATGATTGCCAGGCAATCAGTAACGCATCTAATTTTGCATAGCGACAGCTGTCGTTGGTCCTCCGGAATACACAAATAATTATCAGGGAATTTATATTGTGAAGGGAATATTTTTCGCCACTATTTTATTGATCCTGATTATAGATCTCAGCGGAAATTCGGTAGTTTTAAGCTTCCTGACAAAACTCGACAAACTCAGGCGCGGCAAGGGTTTATGAGCTACGTGATGTCTGTCGTATTTCTCATTACGCAGGTTTTAGCTGGATGAAAAGATCATCTGATACCGCTCCGGAGCGATAAGTTTGTTAATAACTTTCTCCCGCTCGGCTCTGTCCAGCCATTCATGCAGCTGTGAAGGGAGCACGTTCATCTCCTCGCTCAGCTTTTGCAGAGAGATGGGCTGCTGCGCCAACCGATGCATCTCAGCCAGAAAGAGGCGATAGAAGGAATCAGAAGAAGGGTGATATTCCGCCGGGGATTCATAAAGAGAGTACTGCTCGACGCGTTGAGTCACCTGAGCTGATGGGTAACCTGGCTGCGGCACTAACAACTGTTGCGGTTCAATACTGAGAGGATCGTCATGACACCAGGCGCCTCCCTGTTGAACCAGAAACGCATTTGAAGATTCCGGGTCATCAGAGGGCTTTACCCAGACGGCTCCCCAGCGGTGTTTTAGCGCTTCTTTTGCTCCCGTCACGGTGCCCCCTTTCACTCCGGCGTGGACAATCAGAGCAGCTTCGGCCAGGGAGTATATATATCGATTTCTCGCCATTGCATTCGCCACGGTGAAGCCGGCCTCCGGATAAAAAGGGGAGATGAGCGCCAACCGACCCTCCATGAGTCCCTTACGCCACTTTGCCGACGTTGAAGCTCGCAGCAGGCTATCCGCCAGCACTCCTGTTGCGCTACCTCCTGCGTCAAGCGCAGATACCATGGCACACTCGTCAATGCCGCGGGCCCCGCCGGAAACAATATTCACCCCCTGCGCTGCGGCTTTGCTCGCCAGCTGTTGCGTAAAATGCAAATCAGTGGGCATCGCCGCGCGTGAACCAACAACTGCCAGCCCGCCGCTTTGCAACAGCGCACGATTACCACAGCCAAAAATGACCGGCGGGGAATCGTTTTTCAGCGTTGCTTTTAAGCGGCTCGGGTAATCCTCATCAGCGCGCGTAACAACCCATAATCCTGCCCGCTGCCATTTATCCAGCGCCAGCGCCAGGCTATGGCCGCGCGCTAACAATCCGATAAGCCGCGTAACGGGAATTTTCGGATCCTGCCAGGCTACTAGCCTGGTAGCGACATCAGGCGTTAACAAATCCGCTGGCGACATCCGCTGATGCCTTAACCAAAGCGCCAGCCTGCCCCATTCAGCCAGGCTTAACGGTTGATGCTCATTCGCCTGGCCTGCCGAAAAGTGGCAGGTGAGGAGGAGCGTGGCTTGCGCGATCGCGGTTAGGTTCATCCATTTTTCACCGAAGTTGATGCAAGGGCTACCGGATACACTTTTTCGCATCCGGCCCGACGCAGTAGCGCTGCAAGTACGGTCAATGTCCATCCAGAGTCAATGATGTCATCCACCAACAGGACGGGGCCATCCGGCAGCGCTGAATTTACCTGAAATACGCCATCCAGATTCTGGCACTGATGATAGCGATTCTGCTGTGATTTCTGCGGCTGATTGTCTCTGACCTTCACAATGACATCAACAAAAGGTAAGCCTAAAAATTGCGCCAGGCGCCGGGCAAAATCGGGAACAAGCTCAGGATGCTGTAAAGAAGGCACACAGCAAACCCAGGTCGGCGGCGGCTTCGGAGCCCAGCGGTCACCTATCATTTCGGCCAATCCGGTGACCAGATTCTCGGAAAAATAGCCGCGATGTTTATCTCTCGCCACTTCCGCTCCCCAGCCGGAATCTCCCCACCGCGACAAAATGCGCCCTTCTTCTGCGCGTAGTGACGCCGGGAAATTGCCCTGAAAGCCGTAGATGCTGAAAGCCCCTGCAGCAACCTGTTTGTTCAGTATTAGCGGAAGCTCGGCATGCTGGAGAAAGCGATTTGCTGATTCAATCAAAGAACGATCTTCACGATAATCGAAAAGATGATGCTTTTGGCAAGAGCTACATTGTCCACAACGTTGTGCCGTGGGTTCATCGAGCGCGCGTTGGATAAACGCCATTTTGCATTCATCCGTAGCAACATACTGCCGGACTTCCTGCCACTCAGTCTCCCGCTGCCGGGTGAGATGATCAATGCGCTGTTGGTCGAAAACAAATGGTACGGCTGTGCGATACCAGCGCCTGTTCTCCAGCAATACCGGTGAGGGATTTTCAACGCTCAGCAATTTGATCGTTTTTTCAATTTGACCGTAACGCAGGTTAGTTCGCGCTTCAATATCGCGAAGCGTCAGACCATCGTTGCTTTCCAGCACCTGTAACACCTCAGCAATCTGCCCCTGCGTTGGGAAAGCGGACTGGCGAAAGTAGTCATGAATTGCACTGTCTTCCGCTCCCGTCAGCAGGATCCCGGAGGCATGGTCTATTCCGCGCCCGGCACGCCCTACCTGCTGGTAATACCCCACAATCGACCCTGGAGCCTGATAATGAATGACAAAACTGAGATCGGGCTTGTCATACCCCATCCCCAGCGCGGTCGTTGCTACCAGCACCTTAAGCTCATTCGCCTGCAGCGCATTCTCCAGATATTCTCGCGTCGCATTAGTATCCGTAAACCCGGGATGGACCACGCCACTGTAGTAGGCCTGAGCATTAATAGCGTTTTGCCTGAGCCAGAGAGCGACTAAATCAGCATCTCGCGTCGTTAAGGTGTAAACGATACCGGCTCCGGGAAACCCGGGGATCGCGCTGGCCAGCCAGGCCAGGCGTGTTGGCTGGTCGCGCAAAGTCAGCACATCCAGCGCCAGGCTTTCACGCGATAACGTTCCTCGCTGAATGACGATGTCGCCAATTTGTTGCTGAATATCCGTCACTACTCGCTGGTTCGCCGTTGCCGTTGTGCCAAGAACGGGTGTATTAACGGGTAGCTGGCGCAGGATATCCAGAATACGTCGGTAATCGGGGCGGAAGTCGTGTCCCCAGTCAGAAATACAGTGGGCTTCATCCACAACCAGCATTGAAATGCGATCGCCTATGGGGGCTAAAACCGTTTGAATAAAATCCTGATTCGCCAGTCGCTCAGGTGAAATTAACAGGCAATCAAGTTCCCCGGCGACTAACTGTCGGGTGATAAGTTGCCACTCATCCCGATTCGTTGAATTAAGCGTTTCGGCCCGAATGCCCAGGCGCTCGGCAGCCAGCACCTGGTTGCGCATCAGCGCCAGAAGCGGTGAAACGATTATCGTTGGCCCCATGCCGCGATCGCGAAAAATCTTCGTACTGATAAAGTAAACTGCGCTTTTCCCCCACCCTGTGCGCTGCACTACCAGCAGTTTGCGGCCATGATTAACCAACGTATCAATGGCTTCCCATTGTCCGTCCCGAAAGCTTGCAGCAGGGTTTGCCAGCATCCGTTGCAAAAGCTGCTCCGCGCCGAATTTGTCCATCCTCACGCGCCTTTTCAGATGAATTTATGCGCATTTAGCGGGAAGAGAAAAGAAACGATGATGATTGAAATCAAGAAATAAGGGTAAAAGAGAAAGAGAAGATTAGCGCTGCGAGCATGCTCGCAGCGCTATGTATGGCAAGGCTTAACTCAACAGCGTAAACGCAATCATACCGACTATCGCCCCGGCGGTAGCGAGGATAGTTCCATCATCGTCCAGGTCTTCAGCGTTTGCGCTTCGGTCACGCCGGTAAACTTACCGAACAACCAGAAACCTGCGTCGTTCACATGGCTGACCACGATAAAGCCGCCGGCAATACAGATAGAAAGCGCTGCCATCTGCGCGCCACTATAGTGCAGTTGTTCGATAACCGGCATCACCAGGCCGACAGCCGTCAGGCAGGCAACTGTCGCGGAGCCCTGAATAATACGCACCGCCGCCGCCCGCACCGATCACCAGAAGGATAATACCCGCAGGCTGGAGCGCATGGCCGCAAATCTCCATCACCCGGTCTTTCGCCATCCCCTGACGCACCGCCAAGCCATAGATAGCCACCAGACAGGCAACCAGAATCGCGGTGAACGGATGACCAATAAACTCAAACCATTCGTAGGTCATAGAATCTTCCGGCACAAAGCGCGCGGCAATAGTTTTCAGACCAACCAGTACTAACGACAGCAGAATTAACGCCAGGCTGAAACCGAATGACGGTATTTTGCCTTCGCCCAGTTGCGGCTCGCTGATATCGTCAGGGATATGTAGTTCAACGTAACGGCCGATAACGTTACCCTACAGCGGACCGGCAATAATCATCCCCGGGATCGCAGCGCACAGGCCAATCAGGATCATCCAGCCAAAGTCGGCATGCATACGCGCCTTCACGACTAAAAACAGCAGCAGCAAAACGGAGCCGACTGCTGTTAAAACAAGCGTTAATGTACTCACTACTTACTGCCTTTGTTGATCACCTCAATGGTGCTGGCAACCACGCCTTTCAATGACTGGTCGATATCGACGATAAAAACATCGCTTTCATCCACGCCCGGTTCTTGTAGAGTTTCAAACTGCGTAACCAACATCTGGGTTTTAAAGAAGTGGCCTTTACGCGCCTTCAGACGTTGTTCGATAACCTCAAAATCGCCTTTCAGGTAGATAAAGGAGAGGTTCGGGTTACCTTTACGCAGGATGTCGCGGTAGCTCTTTTTCAGCGCGGAGCAGACAATCAGCGACACTTTATTCGTACGCTGCATGGCAAATGCGGCATCGTTCAGCGCCTGCAGCCACGGGGTACGGTCATCGTCATTC
>DASYFN010000130.1:0-4516 GCA_036498385.1 Klebsiella sp. | reverse complement strand
CTGCAGTTCAGCATCAGCCGGCTCTCCATGATTCATCAACCAGTTGAACAGATCCGGATCGTCGTTTTCCAGCAGACGGATGAACAACTGCTTATCGCCATCGCTGAGCGTATCGTACTCATGCTCGAAAAACGGCATGATGGAGATATCAAGTTCACGCATACCTCGACGACATGCCCAGTGGATACGGGCCTTATTGTTAATGTCCATGTTTTACTTCCTACTTATCAATATGCCTTAGTTTAACCCGTTTTCGGTACTGACTTCACTGGAATATCAATATTCACGAGCGCTATTCCATGAAATCCCTAAAATGATCAGGTTATGTATTCTTTCGTTCGTTTTAGCTCCCAGTTTTTTAGGGCACGAATGGCCTGTCAAAAGCGCTTGCATTGCACCATAGCTCTTTTACCATTAGTCACACACTCTGCGTTAAGCTATTCAGGATATGACTATGGCTTTTACACCTTTTCCTCCGCGTCAGCCCTCCTCTTCCGTTCGTCTGCCGTTAACGCTGATGACGCTGGACGACTGGGCGCTGGCGACGATTACCGGTCCGGATGGCGAAAAATATCTGCAGGGGCAGATTACCGCTGACGTCAGCCATCTGACCGACGAGCAGCATCTGCTTGCCGCGCATTGTGACGCCAAAGGCAAAATGTGGAGCAACCTGCGCGTTTTCCGCCGCAATGATGGCTTTACCTGGATTGAGCGCCGCAGCCTGCGTGATGCGCAACTGACTGAACTGAAAAAATACGCGGTGTTCTCTAAAGTGACGATCGCCGCCGATGATGAATCCGTGCTGCTGGGCGTTGCTGGTTTCCAGGCGCGCGCCGCGCTGACGCCGCTGTTTGGCCAACTGCCGAACAGCGATAAACAGGTTGTCAGCGAAGGCGCTACCAGCGTGCTGTGGTTTGAGCATCCGGCCGAGCGTTTTTTGCTGGTGACCGATGTGGAAACGGCAACCCGCATCACCGATGCCCTGCGCGGTGAAGCACAGCTTAACAACAGCCAGCAGTGGCTGGCGCTGAATATTGAAGCCGGTCTGCCGGTTATCGACAGCGCCAACAGCGCGCAGTTTATTCCGCAAGCCACCAACCTACAGGCGCTGGGCGGCATCAGCTTTAAAAAAGGCTGCTACACTGGCCAGGAGATGGTTGCCCGCGCTAAATTCCGCGGCGCCAACAAGCGCGCTCTGTGGTATCTGGCGGGAACAGCCAGCCGCGTACCTGAGGCCGGGGAAGACCTGGAACTGAAGATGGGTGAAAACTGGCGTCGAACCGGTACCGTTTTAGCAGCCGTGCAACTGGACGACGGTCGTCTGCTCGTGCAAGTGGTGATGAATAACGATATGGAGCCGGATAGCGTGTTTCGCGTGCGCGACGATGCCGGTAGCCTGAGCATCAAGCCACTGCCCTATTCGCTGGAAGAGAGTTAAATAGATATTCCCAGCCGCCTTCTCTCCGGAGGCGGCGCTAACGCGCCTGTTCATATACTACGGTCAGCGAAGCGCCACCGGGGAATTTACTGAACGTTAAACCTGCCCGACATACAAATAAATCGCCAGGAAGTGGCACATGCTGCCGCCCAGGACAAAACCGTGCCAGATAGCGTGGTTGTACGGAATACGCTTGCAGACGTAGAAAATGACCCCCAGCGAATAAACTATCCCGCCAACAGCCAACAGCGTCACACCGCCAACCGCCAGCTTAATCGCCAGTTGATAAACCACAATCAGCGACAGCCAGCCCATGACCAGGTAGGTCACCAAAGAGAGGATCTTAAAGCGATGCGCAATCGTCAGCTTAAACAGGATCCCCAGCAACGCCAGGCTCCAGATGACTATCATCAACCCGCGTGATAATGGTGAATTGAGCCCCACCAACAGAAACGGCGTGTAGGTCCCGGCAATCAGCAGGTAGATGGCGCAGTGGTCGAATTTTTTCAGCCACAGCTTTGCCCGCTGATGCGGAATCGCATGATAGAGGGTCGAAGCGAGGAACAGCAAGATCATGCTGCCGCCGTAGAGGCTGTAGCTGGTGATGGCCGTTGCGCCAGCATGACTATCCACCGCCTGCACTAACAGTAACAGCAGACCGACAATACCAAACACCAGCCCAACCCCGTGACTGATGCTGTTGGCAATTTCCTCTGCCAGAGAATATCCCTGGGTAATTAACGGCTTGCGAACCATATTTGACTCCGAAAATAAGTACGCTTTCAATACATACTTAGGTTAACTGAGAATGATTCCAGTGAACACCTGTTAGCTAAAATAAAAAGATGAATATTTATGAATACTATAAAATCAGTAAGTTATATTAGAATTTCAGCTAACAATTGCTCACTTTTTATTGAAACACTTCGAATTCAATGACATAAAACTGCTTTTCTTGAGGATAGATCTCCGCAATCACTTCCCGCAGTTGCACCAGCGTCATATTCTCCTGCTGCGCGTGCAGTTCGCTCAGGGTATCCAGCGTCACCCTTGACGTAGCCACGACCCGAATGGTGCAAAAATAGCCGTCATCTTCATAGCGGCCAACGCGCAGAACATCACCCACTTTGAAATGTGATTCAGCCGCATCGCGGATGGTAATCGTTTTGCGTCCGGCAATGATGTCGTCCTGAAAGCGCTGAAAAAAGGTAATGTCATTTGGCCGCATGATATCATTCCGTCCTGGTTATTATGAATTGTGAGTTTGCCACTGTGAGTATCTTCTCTCACGCCGCTATCGCCAGTCTCAATCATCTTGAGATGATGGTCTACCACTATGCCAAATGGTGACAAAGTAATGTACATGACCATCCGCGAGCTGGCGGAGGCTGCCGGGGTTTCCACGACTACCGTCCTGCGCTTTTGCCGCAAGCTGCAGTACGAATGTTATTCGGAGTTTCGTATACGTTTTAAATTATATCTGGAGCAGAATGAGCCTTAACAGGCAAATATCGGTGCCAGCGAAATAATACGCTTTTTAAAAGCGTTAATAACGATGAATTTGATCAGCTACTCGAGCAGGCTGTCGATATTATTCTCTCTTCGGAACGTATTATATTCTGGAAACTCTGGAACGTAAATTAGCGCCCAAACTCGTCTGAAAATAACAAGGCGTTTTTCCAATGTAACAAATTCCATTTATACCCTAAATAATTCGAGTAGCAGGACAAAACGGTTAACCGCTTTGAACAGCGCTTACGCTAGTCCCGAAGGGGTGGGCGAGGAAAGTTAACGTACACGCAACTTGAAGTATGACGGGTATAAGACAAATTGTTATATCGTGACATTTATATTGCCTTTGTTAGACTCGCAACCAACAGCAATTATGACGAGATGAGCAAAGATGAAAAAAATACCCTTGCCGAAAGATTTTTTATGGGGTGGTGCAGTCGCCGCACACCAGGTTGAAGGTGGCTGGAATAAAGACGGCAAAGGCCCAAGTATCTGTGACGTGCTAACCGGCGGTGCGCACGGCGTGCCGCGCGAGATAACCCAGCAGGTAGAACCGGGTAAGTACTATCCGAACCACGAAGCCATCGACTTCCATGGCCGCTACAAAGAAGACATCAAGCTATTCGCCGAGATGGGCTTCAAATGCTTCCGTACCTCTATCGCCTGGACGCGTATCTTCCCGCTGGGTGACGAAACCCAGCCGAATGAAGAAGGGCTGAAATTTTACGATGATATGTTCGATGAACTGCTGAAGTACAACATCGAACCGGTTATCACCCTCTCCCACTTTGAGATGCCGTTGCATCTGGTTCAACAGTACGGCGGCTGGACCAACCGCAAAGTGGTCGATTTCTTTGTGCGCTTCGCCGAAGTGGTCTTTGAGCGCTATAAGCACAAAGTGAAATACTGGATGACTTTTAACGAGATCAACAACCAGCGCAACTGGCGCGCGCCGCTGTTTGGCTACTGCTGCTCCGGCGTGGTCTATACCGAACATGAAAACCCCGAAGAAACCATGTATCAGGTGCTGCATCATCAGTTTGTCGCCAGCGCGCTGGCGGTGAAGGCGGCGCGTCAAATCAACCCGGCGATGCAGGTTGGCTGCATGCTGGCGATGGTCGCACTCTATCCATTCTCCTGCAAGCCAGAAGACGTGATGTTTGCTCAGGAATCCATGCGTGAACGCTATGTCTTTACCGACATCCAGCTACGCGGCTACTACCCGAGCTACGTCCTGAACGAGTGGAAACGCCGTGGTTTCAATATCAAAATGGAAGACGGCGATACGCAAATCCTGCGCGAAGGAACTTGCGCGTATCTCGGCTTCAGCTACTACATGACCAACGCGGTGAAGGCAGAAGGCGGAACCGGCGATGCGATTTCCGGCTTTGAAGGCAGCGTGCCCAACCCACACGTTAAAGCCTCCGATTGGGGCTGGCAGATTGATCCTGTGGGCCTGCGTTATGCCCTGTGTGAACTGTATGAACGCTATCAGAAGCCGCTGTTTATCGTCGAAAACGGCTTCGGCGCGTACGATAAAGTGGAAGAAGACGGCAGTATCAACGA
>DASYFN010000129.1:0-5057 GCA_036498385.1 Klebsiella sp. | reverse complement strand
TCTTTAGCCCATGAATAACAAGCAGAAAGTACCATACTAAAAACCGAAGTGAAGGGATATACAGACAGATCAACAGATGAGGAAAAGGTTCAAAAAAATCCCTGACGAATAAGTCAGGGATTTGTGTATAAGAGACAGCCCCCCGGAGAGAGGGAGAGGGGGAGATTATCAGAACTGATCTTCTTCTGTTGAACCGGTTAACGCCGTGACTGACGAGGCACCGCCCTGGATAATAGTAGTGACCTTATCAAAGTAGCCGGTGCCGACTTCCTGCTGATGAGAGACAAAGGTGTAGCCATCTTTCGCCGCCGCGAACTCCGGCTGCTGGACCTTCTCAACGTAGTGCTTCATGCCCTCGCCCTGGGCGTAAGCGTGCGCCAGGTTGAACATGTTGAACCACATGCTGTGAATACCGGCCAGGGTGATGAACTGATACTTGTAGCCCATATCCGACAGCTGCTGCTGGAAGCTGGCGATGGTTTTATCATCCAGCTTTTTCTGCCAGTTAAACGATGGCGAGCAGTTGTAGGCCAGTAGTTTGCCCGGATATTTCGCGTGAATCGCATCGGCAAAGCGCTTCGCCAGCTCAAGGTCCGGGGTGGAGGTTTCACACCACACCAGGTCGGCATACGGCGCGTAGGCCAGCCCGCGACTGATCGCCTGTTCGATACCGGCATGGGTACGAAAGAAACCTTCGCTGGTACGTTCACCGGTGATGAACTGGCGATCGTAAGGATCGCAGTCTGAGGTAATTAAATCCGCCGCATCGGCGTCAGTGCGGGCGATCACCAGCGTCGGCACACCCATAACGTCTGCCGCCAGGCGCGCAGCAACAAGTTTCTGTATCGCCTCTTGCGTGGGTACCAGCACTTTCCCGCCCATATGGCCACATTTTTTCACCGATGCCAGTTGATCTTCGAAGTGTACGGCCGCTGCACCGGCCTCAATCATCGATTTCATCAGCTCAAACGCATTAAGCACGCCACCAAATCCCGCTTCCGCATCGGCAACGATCGGCAGGAAATAATCAGTATAACGAGGATCGTTCGGTTCAATGCCCGCAGACCACTGGATCTGATCCGCACGGCGGAAGGTATTATTGATCCGCTCGACAACGGCCGGTACTGAGTTAGCCGGATAGAGCGATTGATCCGGATACATGCTGGAAGCCAGGTTGGCGTCCGCCGCAACCTGCCAGCCAGAAAGGTAAATCGCTTCAATGCCCGCTTTCGCCTGCTGTAGCGCCTGGCCACCGGTCAGCGCGCCCAGGCTGTTGATGTAGCCTTTTTTCGCTTCGCCATGCAGCAGTCGCCACATTTTTGCCGCGCCCAGCTGCGCCAGGGTACATTCCGGGTTGACTGAGCCGCGTAACTTCACCACGTCTTCGGCACTGTATGGGCGGGTAATGCCTTTCCAGCGCGGGTTCGTCCACTCTTTGTTTAATTCTTCGATTTGTTGGGTACGGGTAGTCATGTGCAGATGCTCCATATTGTTATGTGGTGAATTAGGCCAGAAGGCGATAGCCCGGCAGGGTTAAGAAATCGATCAGTTCATCGGACGTGGTGATCTGTTCCATCAGGCGAGCAGCTTCATCAAAACGTCCGCTGCTGTAGCGATGCTCGCCCAGTTCGTCCTGAATCACCCGCATCTCTTCAGCCAGCCACTGGCGGAACAGTGCTTTGGTTACCGGTGTGCCGTTACTGAGGGTTTTCTCATGATGGATCCATTGCCAGATTGAGGTTCGGGAGATCTCGGCCGTTGCCGCATCTTCCATCAGGCCATAAATCGGTACGCAACCGTTACCGGAGATCCATGCCTCGATGTACTGCACCGCCACGCGAATATTGGCGCGCATGCCCTCTTCGGTTCGTTCGCCTTCGCAGGGAGCCAACAGTTGTTCGGCGGTAATCGGCGCATCATCATCACGAGTCACAAATAGCTGGTTTTGGTTCTCGCCCAGCACCTCGTTGAAAACCGCCATCGCGGTATCCGCCAGTCCCGGATGCGCGATCCAGGTACCATCATGGCCGTTATTCGCCTCCAGCGATTTGTCCGCTTTTACCTTGTTAAGCACCTGATTGTTTCGTTCAGCATCTTTGCTGGGGATAAATGCCGCCATACCGCCCATCGCAAACGCGCCGCGCTTGTGGCAGGTTTTAATCAACAGTCGCGAGTAGGCACTGAGGAAAGGCTTATCCATCGTCACCACCTGACGGTCCGGCAGAACGCGGTCCGGGTGATTCTTCAGCGTTTTGATATAGCTGAAAATGTAGTCCCAGCGCCCGCAGTTCAGGCCAACAATATGATCGCGCAGGGCGTGCAGGATTTCGTCCATCTGGAATACGGCGGGCAGCGTTTCAATCAGCAACGTGGCTTTGATGGTGCCGCGCGGCAACTCAAAACGGTCTTCCGTAAAGCTAAAGACTTCACGCCACCAGGCCGCTTCCTGCCAGGCCTGAGTCTTCGGCAGATAAAAATACGGCCCGCTGCCTTTTTCCAGTAATGCTTTGTAGTTGTGGAAGAAATAGAGGGCGAAGTCGAACAGACTGCCGGGAATTGCTTCTCTGCGCCATGTCACGTGTTTTTCCGGCAGATGCAGACCGCGAACGCGGCAGATCAGGAGTGCCGGGTTCGGCTTGAGCTGATAAATCTTGCCTGTTTCATTGGTGTAGCTGATGGTACCGTTAACCGCATCGCGCAGATTAATTTGCCCCTCAATGACTTTGTTCCATTCAGGTGCCAGCGAGTCTTCGAAATCAGCCATAAAGACCTTCACGTTCGCATTCAGCGCATTGATGACCATCTTGCGCTCAACCGGCCCGGTAATTTCCACCCGGCGATCCTGCAAATCTTGCGGGATACCACGGATCTTCCACTCACCATTACGAATGGAAGCAGTTTCCAAAATAAAATCAGGCAGTTTGCCATCATCAATTGCCTGCTGCTGCTGGATACGCGCCGCCAGTAATTTGTTGCGTTCAGGCGTAAAGCGGTTCACCAGCTCGGCCAGAAATTCGACTGCCTCAGGCGTTAAGATTTGCTTCTCCTGGTCGCCATATGGCTGGCTAAAAGCCAGTTCGTCAGTAATTGTCGCCTGTTGCGTCATGTGCTGCTCCTCTTGGTTGATCCAGTTGGCGCGAACGTAAGATCGTTGGGTATTTTTCGTTCAGCACAATTAAGACTACGCATTTATTTTTCAAAATCAAAAACAATTTCCATTTTTAATTTAATTTCAAATTAACTTATTGATAACAATAAAAATAAAATTTAATTACAATATGAATTGCGTTTCGGAAATAAAAAAGGCACCCGAAGGTGCCAGAGGCAAAATGCTGAAACGCTTTAGGCTCGCGTTGTGTAGAAGATTAATCCAGAGTCGGATTCATATGCCGTAGATCGTATGGCGTGATCTGATAGACGTAATAATTCAGCCAGTTGATAAACAGCAGATTGCCATGGCTCCGCCAGGTTGCGCGAGGTTTGTTCTGTGGGTCGTTTTGCGGGAAATAATTGTGCGGAACCTGCGGCTCGAGGCCCGCTTCCACATCGCGGAAAAACTCGCTGGCCAGGGTGCTCGCGTCATATTCTGGATGGCCGGTCACGAAAGCGATACGCTTATCTTTGCTGGCAAACAGGTAGGCGTCCCCCTCTGCCGTCTCCGCCAGAATCTCCAGGTCAGTGTAGTCGCGAATCAGTGCTGCCGGGAAATCAGCATAGCGCGAGTGCGGTGCAAGGAAGCTATCGTCAAAACCGCGGGTTAACAAGGCATGGGGTTGCAGGATGTGGTGTTCGTATACCCCTGAAATCTTTTCAGTGCGGGTCTGTTTAGGAATACCATAGAGGATATTGAGGGCAGCCTGTACCGCCCAACAGACAAACAGCGTTGAGGTAACATGATCTTTAGCCCATTCCAGTACCTGTTTGATCTGCGGCCAGTAAGCAACGTCATTAAACTCAACCAAACCTAAAGGCGCACCAGTAACAATCAGGCCATCAAAGTTCTGATCACAAATATCTTCAAAGTTGCAGTAAAAGTTGTTCAAGTGTTCCGCTGGGGTATTGCGCGATTCACGGGCATCGATGCGTAGCAGCTGGATATCAAGCTGCAATGGAGAGTTGGAAAGCAGACGCAGAAACTGATTCTCAGTCTCTATTTTCTTCGGCATCAGATTAAGGATGAGCACCTTCAGCGGGCGGATTTCCTGAGTCGTCGCGCGAGTCGTTGTCATCACAAAGACGTTTTCATTACGCAAGAAATTGACGGCCGGTAGCTCGTCCTGCACCCGAATTGGCATAACTTTATTACCTCATAGCATACGTATACACGTTTAGACATCCAGATAGCTAAAGATATCCAGGAATCAGGCGAATGTCGAGCCTGCATGCACAGGGTGAGAAAATTTCACGGAGATATTTACGTTAGAATATAAGAACAAATAAAAGGAGCAAATATGGTTATTAGTATCCGCCGTTCACGGCATGATGAAGGGGAAAAACTGATTGCAATCTGGTGTCGGTCGGTCGATGCAACGCACGATTTCCTGTCAAAAGAGTATAGAGTGGAGCTGGAAGCGCTGGTGAGTTCGTTTATACCCGAAGCACCTCTGTGGGTAGCGGTAACGAAGAAAGATGAGCCTGTCGCCTTTATGCTTCTCACGGGGGAACATATGGATGCGCTATTCGTTGATCCTGCCGTCCGCGGCTGTGGCGTGGGTAAGCTGTTGATTGAGCACGCGCTGACGTTAGCGCCAAAACTGACGACCAACGTTAACGAGCAGAATGAACAAGCTGTAGGATTTTATAAGAAGATGGGCTTTAGGGTGACAGGACGTTCTGAGACGGACGATTCTGGAAAACCGTATCCGTTATTGAATTTGATCCATGAGTAATTTGTGGAGCCGGGTGATACCCGGGAGTTTCAGACGATAAAAACGCAAAAAGCCCATCCGTCAGGATGGGCTCTTCACTTATTTGATGCCTGGCAGTTCCCTACTCTCACATGGGGAGACCCCACACTACCATCGGCGCTACGGCGTTTCACTTCTGAGTTCGGCATG
>DASYFN010000128.1:0-1635 GCA_036498385.1 Klebsiella sp. | reverse complement strand
CGCGTATGGATTATCCGGATTGTTGAACTGATCGAGCAGTTTACCTTCGCCGCGCTGAGCCATTTCAAGCGCCAGATCGCGCGCCCCTTCCATCCCCTGCGCTTTCGTGACCAGAATCAGCTCTGCGCCATAGGCACGCATGGCGGCACGGCGCTCCTGGCTCATGTTGTCCGGCATCAGCAGCTTCATCTGATAGCCTTTAAGCGCGGCGATCATCGCCAGCGCAATGCCGGTATTGCCGCTGGTCGCTTCAATCAGTACATCGCCAGGCTTAATTTCTCCGCGCTTTTCAGCCTGGACAATCATCGACAGGGCCGCTCTGTCTTTCACCGACCCTGCCGGATTGTTGCCTTCAAGTTTGACCCAGATTTCGCTGCCGTTGTCCGGCGCCATGCGCTGCAGTTTGACCAGAGGCGTGTTGCCGATAGTGTGTTCGAGTGTATTCACGATTTTTGCTCAATAAAAAGCCCGGTAAGCATTAACGCCACCGGGCGAAAAACATACGCGATAACCTATCAGGCTGACTCCGCCAGAGCAATATCCTCGCGCGTCTCAATGCGTTCCTTCCCGTGATAAATACGGGCATGCTGCAGACCGACAAACAGGCGCTCTCCCCGGTGCGGCGGGACGTCGTCGCGCATGACCACGGTCAGCGGCTCGGTATACCAGCCCAGCGGTTGTACCACCAATTGCGTGTAGTGACCTTTAGGGCTAGCTTCCAGCACCTGCACCGGCAACGGCGAATCGAGGCTGGTGCGGCGGCTCACATCCACTTCCCACGGACGCAGAAACAGATCGACCGGCCCCTGATGTGCGGAGGTATAGCCCAGCGGCCAGCGGTGTGCGCCCACGTGGAATTGTCCGCCGCGAATGGTGCCCTGTAAACGGTTCACCTCGCCCATAAATTCCAGCACAAAGCGAGTCGCCGGTTCGCGCCAGAGCTGTTCTGGCTCGTCAACCTGCTCAATGTTCCCCTGGCTCATCACTACCACGCGGTCAGCCACTTCCATCGCCTCTTCCTGATCGTGAGTGACGAAGACACTGGTGAATTTCAGCTCTTCATGCAGCTGACGCAGCCAGCGACGCAGTTCTTTACGCACCTGGGCGTCCAGCGCGCCGAAGGGTTCATCCAGCAGCAGAATTTGCGGTTCAACCGCCAGCGCACGCGCCAGCGCCACACGCTGTTTCTGTCCGCCGGACAGCTGCGCCGGGAAGCGATCCGCCAGATGCGCAAGCTGTACCATCTCCAGCAGTTTGGTGACTTTCGCTTTGATGGCTGCCGCATTTGGGCGTTCGCGACGCGGCAGTACGGTCAGGCCAAACGCGATATTGTCGAACACGGTCATATGGCGGAACAGCGCGTAATGCTGGAATACAAATCCAACCTTACGATCACGGGCATGCAGACGGCTCACGTCGGTACCGTGAAAACGGATATGCCCGCTGGTCTGATGCTCAAGCCCGGCGATAATACGCAGCAGCGTGGTTTTACCAGAGCCAGACGGCCCGAGCAGCGCCACCATTTGTCCGGAAGGGATATCCAGCGAGATATCATTCAGCACCTGGGTGCGACCAAAAGACTTCTTAATATTGGCAATCTCAATGCTCATGATTTCCCTCCTGATGCTGACGTTT
>DASYFN010000127.1:0-17149 GCA_036498385.1 Klebsiella sp. | reverse complement strand
GCCGCCAGCAGCGAGCGGTTTTCATCCGGCGAGGCGAACGCGATATGATCCTCGCCGGTGCCCTGGAATTTACCGCCGTAAGCGCGGTAGTTGTTGGTCGCGACGAGGAAGGTGGCGTTCGGATCGATCGGCTTGCCGTTAAAGGTCAGGCGCTTAATTCGCTCGGCCTGCGGATTAACGCTCTGACATTCGCCGTCGTAGCGCGCCGGCTGCGTGATATCGATCTGATAGTTCACGCCATCGATAACATCGAAGTTGTAGGTGCGAAAACCGTCCCAGTTAATCAGCGACTGCGGCTTGCTGCTGGCGGGGTCAATCTGATTGAACTGACCGGCGGAGCACTCCAGCCACTCTTTAACCTCTTTACCGCTCACTTTCATCACTACCAGTGTATTCGGATAGAGGTAAAGGTCGGCGGCATTGCGGAAGGTGAGCAGCCCTTTTTCCACTTCAACAAAGCTGGCCGGGTCATTCTTACGTCCGCCCACTTTAAACGGCGCGGCAGCGGAGAGCACCGGCAGCTTCGCCAGATCCGGGTCGCCCTGAATATAGTGCTCAACCCAGGCCTTCTGAGCCATATTGACCACCTGCACAGTCGGGTCGTCCTGCACCAGCGCCAGGTAGCTGTACATATTATCCGAGGATTGACCAATCGGTTTGCCGACAAACTCGCGGGTGGCGTTATGGTCGGCTTTTAATACTGCCACCATGTTGCTGTCTTCCGCCGCCAGCGATTTTTTCGCTACCGCATCATAGATCGGGCGTGCTTCGGCTTTCGCTGCGGTGACCTGCCATTTGCCGCTGTCGTTATTCAGCACCAGATCGACCACTCCAAGGTGATCGCCCCACATACCCGGCATCACCGCCGGTATGCCGTTCAGCGTACCTTTAGCGACATCCGCGCCTGTAATACTGGCAAAATCTTTACTCGGGAAGACGGCGTGCGCATGGCCGAACATAATGGCATCGACCCCAGGCACCTGGCTTAAATAGTAAACGGAGTTCTCTGCCATTGCCTGATACGGATCGGTTGAAAGGCCGGAGTGGGCAATGACAACCACCACGTCCGCCCCTTTTTCACGCATTTCCGGGACAAACTTGCGCGCGGTTGCGGTAATATCGTTGACGGTGACTTTGCCGCTGAGGTTGGCTTTATCCCAGGTCATAATCTGCGGCGGTACGAAGCCGATGTAGCCAATGCGCAGCGTCTGCGCTTTGCCGTCGCTATCCTGAACCTGGGTATCCTGAATCAGATAAGGCGTAAACATCGGTTTGCCGGTTTTGGCGTCGATAATATTGGCGTTCACATAGGGGAATTTCGCCCCGGCCAGCGCTTTATGCAGGAAATCGAGTCCGTAGTTAAATTCGTGGTTGCCGAGGTTACCCACAACATAGTTCAGGGTATTCATCGCCTTGTAGACCGGGTGAACATCACCTTCTTTCAGCCCCTTCGCTGCCATATAGTCGCCAAGCGGGCTTCCCTGAATGATGTCGCCGTTATCGACCAGTACGCTGTTTTTGGCTTCCTGGCGTGCTTTTTCAATCAGGGATGCGGTACGCACCAGGCCAAATTTTTCCGTGGCGCTGTCTTTGTAATAGTCAAAGTCCATCATATTACTGTGCAGATCGGTGGTTTCCATGATCCGCAAATTGACCGTCGCCGCATTTACGCTGGCGGCGATCAGCGTGGCCAGCAGCGTTGCGCTAAACTTAATCATCAGTGGCGTCCTTTTTATATGAGCAATAGCACAGAAGAAAATGTATTTACATTCTGTTGCTTACAGAAATGTGAATCATGCCAGAAAAGCGGCGAATAAAACCGCCATCGTTATCACAGATAGCGGAACTCCCTATGATGCGATATAAATAAAACAACGAGTTAACGCCACTGTAACCAGACGAGGTGGAGAATGTTAGAACAAGTACGTCAGCTTGCACGGATCGCGGGCGATGCCATTATGGAAGTTTACGATGGAAAACAGCCGATGGACGTTGCCAGCAAGCAGGACGATTCTCCGGTCACGGCAGCGGATATTGCGGCGCATAAAGTGATTATCAGCGGCCTGCTGGTGCTGACACCCGATATCCCGATTTTGTCAGAAGAAGACCCGCCGGCCTGGGAGGTGCGCCAGCACTGGCAGCGCTACTGGCTGGTGGACCCGCTGGATGGCACCAAAGAGTTTATCAAGCGTAATGGCGAGTTTACCGTCAATATTGCCTTGATTGAAAACGGGAAACCGACCCTTGGCGTGGTCTATGCGCCGGTGATGAAGGTCATGTACAGCGCGGAAAAGGGCAAGGCATGGAAAGAAGAGTGCGGCGTTCGCAAGCAGATTCAGGCCCGTGATGCGCGTCCGCCGCTGGTGGTGATTAGCCGTTCCCACGGCAATGACCCGGAACTGCAGGAGTATCTGGAGCAGCTTGGTGAGCACCAGACCACCTCAATTGGTTCGTCGCTTAAATTCTGTCTGGTCGCTGAAGGGCAGGCTCAGCTTTATCCACGCTTCGGGCCGACCTCTACCTGGGACACCGCCGCTGGTCATGCAATAGCCAGCGCTGCCGGGGCGCACGTTCACGACTGGCAGGGGCGTACCCTTGATTACACGCCTCGTGAATCGTTCCTCAACCCCGGCTTCCGGGTCTCTATTTATTAAGCAGCTTGTGCAGCAGATCAACCACCTGCTGCACTTCTTCCTGACTGAGCGCGCCGTCTTTAGCCCACTGTACGCGGCCGTCTTTATCCAGCACGACGATGGCCGAGCTCTCTTCTTTGAGCTGCCACGCTTTGCGCACCACACCGTTGCTGTCGACGATAAACTGCGACCAGGGGTAGAGCTGCTTATTGTTCTCGATACTGCTGCGGACAAACATTCCCGAGCCAGGGATAGCGTCATCGGTATTGACGATGGTGGTGGTTTGATAGCGATCATGCGGCAGCTTCGCGCTTTTAATGGCTTCAATTAAGGTCGCGTTTTTTTCTTTTGCCGACGAGCGACCGGCAATGTGCTGCACGACGCGCACTTTCCCCACCAGTTGCGCACTATTCCAGCTTTTATAGCTAAACTTGTCGTTATCCAGTACCAACTCCCCCCGATCCGCGACGCCGACTGGCGCAACGCGCTGACCTTCGACAAAGTTGTGCGCTGACGCCATCAGCGGGAGCAGGAGACATGAAACGGCCAGTAATCTACGTAGGGTCATGGTGTTTCCTTTTATTATCTTTGCAGGTGATCCGACCACTTGGTCTGCTTTAATCATAAGTGCGATTTATCGGCATTACCCGCAATGATGGTGCCAGTTTGCGTGTTAACGCACAATTTCGTCTAAAATCGGCGACTTATACTACCTTTATCGGATGCCTGAAACGAAAACTCTGAATTATTGTCATCATAAGGTAAATAAATTTATACAAACTGGGTATCACTCAGATTCTGGACTATAGTTTCAGGGCATTAAAATTTGCGATTCCGGTACGTGGGCTAACTGTGGCACCACAGGAGCGTAACCCTGGCAGGAGACAACAATGAAAATTTTCCAACGCTACAACCCGCTGCAAGTAGCGAAGTACGTGAAGATCCTGTTCCGTGGACGGTTATATATCAAGGACGTTGGCGCTTTTGAGTTTGATAAGGGCAAGATCCTTATCCCGAAGGTTAAGGACAAGCTGCATTTGTCAGTGATGTCCGAAGTCAATCGTCAGGTTATCCGTCTGCAAACAGAGATGGCATAACCTGAAAAGAGGTATAACTACACGGTAAAAAAGCGGCTCCCTGCAGGAGCCGTTGATGTTTCAGATCCTGTCCCTTCATTTCCGCATAGCGTTTGCGATATTCTCCCGGCGGAATGCCGTTATGTTTGCGAAAATGAAGGGATTGGTTTATTTACGCCGACTCTTTATCGCTATTCGCAGCATCCGGGTGTTTGGGTACCAGCACCGTCGGTTTATTGTCGATGCGGGTTACCAGCAACTGATCGATACGGTAATTGTCGATATCCACCACTTCGAACTTATAGCCGGAAAATTTCACCGCGTCGGTACGCTTGGGAATTTTACGCAGCATAAACATCATAAAGCCGCCAATGGTCTCGTAATTGCCGGACTGCGGGAAATCATCAATATCCAGTACCCGCATGACGTCGTCGATCGGCGTCCCGCCGTCAATGAGCCAGGAGTTTTCATCGCGCGCGACAATCTGCTCTTCCAGCCCCTGGCCGACCAGGTCGCCCATCAGGGTGGTCATCACGTCGTTAAGGGTGATAATCCCGACCACCAGCGCATACTCGTTCATGATCACCGCGAAGTCTTCACCGGCGGTTTTGAAACTTTCCAGAGCTTCAGATAGCGTCAGGGTGTCCGGAACAATCAGCGTATTGCGGATCTGTACCCCGCCGGTCAGTACCAGGCTTTGATTCGCCAGCACGCGGTTCAGCAGATCTTTGGAGTCGACGTAGCCGATGATGTGGTCAATGTCTTCGTTACACACCAGGAACTTGGAGTGCGGGTGCTCAGCGACCTTATTCTTCAGACTCTGTTCATCTTCGTGTAAATCGAACCAGATGACATTTTCACGCGAGGTCATGGAGGAAGGAACGGTGCGTGATTCCAGCTCGAACACGTTTTCAATCAACTCATGTTCTTGCTTACGCAGCACCCCGGCCAGCGCCCCAGCTTCCACCACGGCGTAAATATCATCGGAGGTAATGTCGTCTTTACGCACCATCGGAATTTTGAAGATGCGGAAGATGTTGTTGGCCATGCCGTTGAATAACCACACCAGCGGGCGGAAGACAAACAGGCAGAAGCGCATCGGGTTGATGATGCGTAAAGCGACAGCTTCAGGCGCAATCATACCGATGCGTTTCGGAGTCAGGTCAGCAAACAGAATGAACAGGCTGGTGACGAGAGTAAAGGAGATGATAAAGCTCAACTGCTCGGACAACTCTGGCGGCATATAACGACTCAGCATAGCGTGAAATGCCGGTGAGAATGCGGCATCGCCGACGATACCGCCGAGAATCGCCACCGCATTGAGGCCGATTTGTACCACGGTAAAGAAGGTACCGGGGTTCTCCTGCATTTTGAGAACGCGTTGGGCGTTCACATTGCCGTCATCGGCCAGTAGTTTGAGCTTGATTTTACGTGACGCGGCCAGCGAGATTTCCGATATCGAAAAGAACGCACTGACGGCTATCAGACAAAGTATTACTAAAATACTGTTTAACATATCTTATCTGACCGTTGAGATCAGATCCTCGGAAGGGAAGTGGATAACGTTCATGTGGAATACATAAAAAACCGGTCCGAAGGCGCTGGACCGGCTGTAACACGGGGTAGTATAGCGTAAGGTACTGTAAAGCCGCCAGAGCGTTAATTATTCACTTCGGCGACTTCCCGGTCCGCGACCTCAGGCCTGTGGTGGCAAACAAACCCCAATTCCACCGATACCGCAGTATCCGTACGGGTTCTTGTGCAGGTACTGCTGATGCTCGTCTTCCGCATAATAGAACGGCTTCGCCGTCGCGATCTCGGTGGTGATAATCCGCGTATCGTTTGCTTTATTCATTGCTGTCTGGAAACGCGCCAGGCTGGCCTTAGCCATTTCACTCTGCTCAGGAGTGAGCGGGTAAATAGCAGAACGATACTGCGTACCGTGGTCGTTACCCTGCTTCATGCCCTGCGCCGGGTCATGATTTTCCCAGAATACCTGGAGCAATTGCTCATAGCTGATGACCTGCGGATCGTAGACCACGCGCACGGCCTCAGCATGGCCGGTCTGCCCGCTGCAAACTTCGCGATAGGTCGGATTGGGCGTATAGCCGCCGGTATAGCCTGCGGCGGTGCTGTATACGCCCGGGAGCTGCCAGAACAGGCGTTCGACGCCCCAGAAACAGCCCATGGCAAACAGGGCAACTTCCATTCCTGCCGGAACGTTGGTCATCGAGTGGCCATTAATGGCGTGGAGCGTAGCCACCGGCATCGGCGTATTGCGTCCCGGCAGCGCGTCCGCTTGGGCGACAAGATGCGTTTTATCAAATAGACTCACGGTGGGCCTCTCAAAAACAGGAAATGTGGTTAAGGTTGTAACCCGGCGTGTCTTTTAACACAATAATACACTTCTTCATGCAAGCCGCCTCTTTGGTTGGCTTCGTTCAGAAATCCCAGTCACATAGTTATCTATGCTGCTGAGATTTCCTCTCTTGCCGCTTCGGCGCAGCTTGTATGATTTTGTGTATGAACACGCTTACTATGTTTAGATTTAAGCATAAGAATTATTTGGGCTATCGTCATTTTTTCAACCCTTAGTTGTTAGGGGTTTGTTAAGCCGTGGAACGGCTCTTTCGTTTCCTGCGGGGGAAACAAGGATATTCAGGAGAAAACGTGCTACAAATCCGCCAGTTATATCTCGCCAGCCTTTTGCTGGTCAGCGGGGTCGCCAGCGCAGCGAGCGTGCGTTTGCAGGTTGAAGGGTTATCCGGGGAACTGGAAAGAAACGTTCGAGCCCAACTATCCACGATCCAGAGCGATGAGGTCACGCCGGATCGGCGCTTCCGTGCGCGCGTTGATGATGCTATCCGCGAAGGCCTGAGGGCGCTGGGTTACTACGAACCGACGATCGATTTTGATTTACGTCCGCCGCCAGCGAAAGGCCGTCAGGTCCTGATCGCCAAAGTCACACCTGGTGAACCGGTACTTATTGGAGGCACTGAAGTTATTTTACGCGGCGGAGCCCGAACCGATCGCGACTATCTGGATTTATTAAAAACGCGCCCGGATATCGGCACTATCCTTAATCATGGCAATTATGACAGCTTTAAAAGCTCTCTCACCCGGATCGCGCTACGTAAAGGCTACTTCGATAGCGAGTTTAATAAAAACCAGCTTGGCGTTGCTCTCGACAGGCACCAGGCCTTCTGGGATATCGACTACAACAGCGGCGAGCGTTACCGCTTTGGCCCCGTCACTTTTAAAGGTTCGCAAATTCGCGACGAGTATCTGCAAAACCTGGTACCGTTTAAGCAGGGTGACTACTACACTTCGCAAGATTTAGCCGAACTCAGCCGCCGCCTGGCGGCAACTGGCTGGTTTAGCTCGGTGGTTGTGGCGCCGCAGTTTGAAAAATCCCGCCAGACTAAAATTCTGCCTTTGCAGGGCGTGGTTTCCCCGCGCAAAGAGAATACCGTTGAAGCCGGGATCGGCTATTCCACCGACGTCGGGCCGCGCGTCAAAGGGACATGGAGAAAGCCGTGGATAAATTCCTATGGCCATAGCCTGAGCTCCAGCCTCAGCCTTTCCGCCCCTGAACAGCAACTTGATTTCAGCTATAAAGTGCCGCTGTTAAAAAGTCCACTGGAGCAGTACTACCTGATGCAGGGCGGCTTTAAACGTACCGATCTCAATGATACTAAAGCCGACTCAACGACCCTTGCGGTATCGCGCTTTTGGGATATGTCGAGCGGCTGGCAGCGCGCGCTGAATTTGCGCTGGAGTTTCGACCACTTTACCCAGGCCAATGTCACCAACACTACGATGCTAATCTATCCCGGCGTATCGGTGAATCGTACCCGCTCGCGCGGCGGCCTGATGCCGACCTGGGGCGATTCGCAGCGCTATTCGGTGGACTACTCCAACACCATGTGGGGATCGGACATTAATTTTGTCGTCATGCAGGCGCAGGAAGTGTGGATCCGCACCCTCTATGACCGTCACCGTTTCGTGCTGCGCGGCAATCTCGGCTGGATTGAGGCCGATAACTTCAGCAAAGTCCCGCCGGATCTACGTTTCTTCGCCGGTGGCGACCGCAGCATTCGCGGTTATAAATACAAATCTATCTCGCCAAAAGATGACGACGGCAAGCTGATAGGGGCCTCGAAGCTGGCTACCGGCTCGCTGGAGTATCAGTACAACGTGACCGGCAGGTGGTGGGGGGCCGTGTTCGTCGACAGCGGCCAGGCGGTGAGCAATATCCGCGAGAGCGACTTTAAAACGGGTGCCGGTCTCGGTGTGCGCTGGCAGTCTCCGGTCGGGCCAATCAAACTGGATATCGCCAGACCGATCGGCGACAAAGAAGAAAACGGTTTACAGTTTTATATCGGTCTGGGGCCTGAATTATGAGTTTATGGAAGAAGATAAGCCTCGGCGTACTGATTTTTCTGTTGCTGCTGCTGGGGACGGTAGGATTTCTGGTGGGTACCACCACCGGCCTGCATCTGGTTATCAAAGCCGCCGATCGCTGGGTTCCGGGGCTGGAAATCGGCGAAGCGACTGGCGGCTGGCGCGATCTGACGCTGGAGAACATACGCTTTGAGCAGCCAGGTGTGGCGGTCACCGCCGGTCAGTTCCACCTCGGCGTCAAGCTGCGCTGCTTGTGGGACAGCAGCCTGTGCGTCAACGATATTTCTCTGCGCGATATCTATGTGGCGATCGATACCAGCAAGATGCCGCCAGCGGCGCCGGTTGAAGAAGAAGATAGCGGCCCGCTGAAACTTTCCACTCCCTATCCCATCACCCTGAGCCGGGTGACGCTGCATAACGTCAACGTGAAAATTGACGATACCGCCGTTTCGGTACGCGACTTTTCCACGGGTCTCCATTGGCAGGAGAAAAACCTGACCCTCACGCCGACCTCCCTGCAAGGGTTGCTCATCGCGCTGCCGAAGGTGGCGAAAGTGGCCCAGGAGCAGGTGGTCGAGCCGAAAATTGAAAACCCGCAGCCGGAAGAAAAGCCGCTTGGCGAGACGATGAAAGATCTGTTCTCGAAGCCGGTGCTGCCGGAAATGGCCGACATCCATCTGCCGCTGAATCTGAATATTCAGGAGTTCCGCGGCGAGCAGTTGCGTCTGACCGGCGATACCGATATGACTATCTACAATCTGCTGCTCAAAGTCAGCAGTATTGATGGGCAGATGAAGCTGGACGCGCTGGACGTGGACTCCGACCAGGGCAAAGTCACGGCTTCCGGCAACGCACAGTTGCAGGATAACTGGCCGGTCGATATCACCCTCAACAGTACGCTGAATATTGACCCACTGAAGGGCGAGAAAGTGCAGCTAAAAGTGGGCGGCGAAGTGCGTAAAAAGCTCACTATTGGCATGGATTTGAACGGTCCAATGGCGATGACGCTACGTGCTGAAGCGCAACTGGCGGAGGCTGGCCTGCCGCTGGATATGGAGGTGAAAAGCAAACAGCTCTACTGGCCGTTAACCGGCGAGAAAGCGTTTCAGGCTGACGATGTACTGCTGAAATTTAACGGCAAAATGACCGGCTACACCCTGGATTTCAGCACTGCGGTGAAAGGGCAATCCCTGCCGCCAGCGCAGATTAACCTCAACGCGAAGGGTAACGAGCAGCAGGTGAATCTCGATAAGCTGACCGTCGCCGCCCTCGAAGGAAAAACCGAGCTGAAAGCGCTGCTCGACTGGCAACAGGCGATCAGCTGGCGCGGCGAACTGACCCTTGACGGTATCAACACGGCGAAAGAAGTGCCGGAGTGGCCGTCAAAGCTCAACGGTCTGATTAAGACCCAGGGTAGCCTGTATGGCGGCAGCTGGCAGGTGTCGATGCCGGAGCTGAAAATCACCGGTAACGTGAAACAGAATAAGGTCGATGTGAGCGGCTCGCTGCAGGGCAATAGCTATATGCAGTGGAAAATCCCCGGCCTGCATCTGGCGTTAGGCCCCAACAGCGCCGACGTAAAAGGCGAGCTGGGGGTCAAAGACCTTAACCTCGACGCCACCATTGACGCGCCGCATCTCGATAATGCCCTGCCGGGTCTGGGCGGTACGGCGAGGGGGCTGGTGAAAGTTCGCGGTACCGTCGACGCGCCGCAACTGCTGGCGGATATCACCGCCCGGGCGCTGCGCTGGCAGGAGCTGTCCGTGGCTCAGGTGAACGTGAAGGGCGATGTAAAATCAACCGACCAGATTGGCGGTAATCTCGACGTGCGCGTAGACCGTATTAGCCAGCCGGGCGTGAATATCAGCCTGGTACAGCTCAATGCGAAGGGCAACGAGAAGCAGCACAACCTGCAATTGCGGGTGCAGGGCGAACCGGTTTCCGGGCAGTTGTCGCTTGCAGGCAGCTTTGACCGTAAAGAGGAGCGCTGGAATGGGACGCTGAGCAATACCCGCTTTCAGACGCCGGTAGGGCCAGTTGCGCTGACGCGTAATGTTGCGCTGGATTACCGCAACCTCGAGCAGAAAATCAGCATCGGGGCACACTGCTGGACTAACCCGAACGCCGAACTGTGTGTGCCGCAGACCATCGACGCCGGAGCGAGTGGGCACGCGGTGGTGAATCTCACCCGTTTCGACCTCGCGATGCTGAAACCGTTTATGCCGAAAGAGACGCAGGCCAGCGGCGTGTTTAGCGGTAATGCCGATGTAAGCTGGGACACCACCAGGGAAGGGCTGCCGCAGGGCAAGGTTACCCTGAGCGGTCGTAACGTGAAGGTGACTCAGACGGTTAACGACGCGCCGCTGCCGGTGGCTTTCGATACGCTGAATCTCACCGCCGATCTGCACAATAATCGCGCCCAACTGGGCTGGCTGATTCGCCTGACCAACAATGGTCAACTGGATGGACAGGTTCTGGTCACCGATCCGCAGGGACGACGCAATCTGGGCGGTAACGTTAATATCAGCAACTTCTCGCTGGCGATGATCAACCCTATCTTCTCGCGCGGCGAAAAGGCTGAAGGGAAACTGAATGCGCGTCTGACTCTTGGCGGTAACGTCCAGAATCCGCAACTGTATGGTCAGATGCAGTTGAATGGCGTCGATATTGACGGTAACTTTATGCCGTTTGATATGCAGCCGAGTCAACTGGCGATGAACTTCACCGGCACCCGCTCGACCCTACAGGGGACGGTGAATACCAGTCAGGGACAGATTGCGCTCAGCGGCAATGCCGACTGGACGCAGATTGACAACTGGCGCGCGCAAATTGCGGCGAAGGGCAGCCGGGTGCGGATAACTGTGCCGCCGATGGTGCGCCTTGATGTATCGCCGGATGTGGTTTTTACTGCTACGCCAAGCCTGTTTAACCTTGATGGCAGCGTTGATGTGCCTTGGGCGCGTATCGTCGTCAACGAAGTGCCGGAAAGCGCCGTTGGGGTCTCTCCTGACGAAGTCATGCTGGATAAAAATCTGCAGCCCATTAAGCAGCAGAGCGCCGGTATTCCTATCAACAGTAACCTGAAGATTCACGTTGGCAACAACGTTCGTCTCAACGCTTTCGGGCTGAAAGCGCGTCTGACTGGCGATTTAAAAGTGGTTCAGGATAAACAAGGGCTGGGCCTGAACGGGCAGATCAACATCCCGGAAGGTCGCTTCCGTGCCTACGGCCAGGATCTGATCGTGCGTAAAGGCGAGTTGCTCTTCTCTGGTCCGCCGGATCAGCCGCTGTTGAATATCGAAGCCATTCGTAACCCGGATGCCACCGAAGACAACGTGATCGCCGGTGTTCGCGTTACCGGCTCGGCCGATCAGCCGAAAGCCGAGATTTTCTCCGATCCGGCTATGTCGCAGCAGGAAGCGCTCTCGTACTTGCTACGCGGGCAGGGTTTGGCCAGCGGACAGAGCGATAGTGCAGCAATGACCTCAATGCTTATTGGTCTGGGGGTTGCACAAAGTGGTCAGATTGTGGGTAAAATCGGCGAGACGTTTGGCGTAAGCAATCTGGCGCTGGATACTGAGGGGGTAGGCGACTCCTCGCAGGTGGTGGTCAGCGGCTATGTGCTGCCGGGTCTGCAGGTAAAATATGGGGTCGGGATCTTTGATTCCCTGGCGACGTTGACGTTACGCTATCGCCTGATGCCTAAGCTATATATGGAAGCCGTGTCTGGCGTAGACCAGGCTCTCGATTTGCTCTATCAGTTTGAGTTTTAGCAATGCGAATATTTGTTTATGGCAGTTTACGACGCAAACAAGGCAACAGCCACTGGATGACCAACGCTCAGTGGCTGGGCGATCATAGTGTCAATGATTATCAGTTGTACAGCCTGGGCCACTATCCAGGCGCGGTGCCCGGTGATGGCACGGTACATGGTGAGGTCTATCGTATTGACGCATCGACGCTGGCTGAATTGGATGCGCTACGTACCAAAGGTGGCGAATATGCTCGTCACCTGATCCAGACGCCATACGGTAGCGCCTGGATGTATGTCTATCAGCGCCCCGTTGAGGGCTTCACACTGATAGAAAGCGGCAACTGGTTGGATAAAGACCAGTATTAATAACGATGACGCCACCTTCGGGTGGCGTTGTTTTATCCGCGGCCCGCCTTTTCCCTCTCTGCGCTGATTTTTATACATTGCCCCGGTGAGATATGCCATAAAACGCCTTAACGATTAACAAGGATGATATCGGCATAAAAAAATATATTCTGGCAACGCTTCTGGCGCTGGTGGCAGGGGCTGTTTTCCCTGTATGGTGCGCATCCGCGCCCGATGAATTGCACCAACGACTCCGCCTTGAGGAAGCCAAAACGCCAGCGGGCATAGCGTACGTGAAGGAGGAGCATGAGGGCTATCTGCAGACCGGTGGCGAGTATCTGAAATTAACGGAAAAGGCGTTTACGCGATCGCAGGACGCCCTCGGTGTGATTTATGAGCTTGGGCTAAGCGTTAAGCCAGACCCTGAGCAGGCAGTCAAATGGTATCGCCTGGCCGCTGAGCAAGGCTATGCCGCGGGGCAGATTCATCTTGGCAGAATGGACAGACCACCTGGTCGGCGTAACGGTTCGCGGCATCAAAGCGTTGTTGAATTTCCAACAGCCACTGCTGATGTTTCAGCGGCGGTAGCGGAGCCCCGCTTTCCCGAGGAGCATTATCGCAGCCCGCCAGAAACAGCATGAATATCAGCGGGTAAAAGAGTGATTTTTTAATATCCGTATATTAGAAACTCTGTTTAATCCATATAACTTTTCTTGTCTGCCGAATGCGGGAGATAAAATGATGAATATTCTGGTTGCCGCCGCTAAATGCAGGCAGGCTGCTGATTAAATATTCCAGCGGATAGGGGAAGCAGCGATCGTAATCATACGCCATTCCCTCCAGCGCGCTGTTATCCGGCGCGAGATTGTGACATACGGGAACCTTATTTTCCTGATACTGGTAAGCGGGATTAAAGGTAATTCTGTTTATCCAGTCGGCCAGCTGCGGCTGGAATTTCTCCGCGGCATAATAATCGCCATTGGTCAGCCAGATGATGTGCCGCTGGCCAAACATGACTGCGCTGATCTCGTGATCGGTGAAGCTTTCCGGACGCTCGAGTTTTTGGGTTTTATTATCGTAAACATAGTGATATGCCCATGTCACGGTATGCGCCTGGCGATCGTATTCGGGTAACCTGCAGCCAGTGGAAATCGATAGTTTTTGGTAATGTCCAAAGCCGTTTGGGAGGGATTCGCTGCTGTAGCCGTTCTGCCTTGTCCTTTAAATTTAAAGAGGCAGAGTAAGTGCAATGATTCTGTGAGCCATTTCATCTCCTTTTGCTCAGCTATCCATCCATATGGTCAGGCCGATTTATTCAAACGTCGCGATCTGGTAGTCATGAGTACGATAATATTCGACAAAGCGAATGAACCGATCGCCATCGCCATCAAATACCACGTTTTTACCCGGCAATTTATAGCGTTGCCAATTCTTGCCGCCATCACGGGAAAGATACAGATGGGCTCTGTCGCCGATATCTTTTTCTACCGCCAGCAGGTTCTGTCCGGCATAAATCTTTCCTAACCGATCGATATGCTGAAAAATCTGTTCAGGCGTGCCGTTATCCTGAAGCCGATACAGGCTTGTACGCGACGCGTTTATTCTGCTGGTAAAAAGGATCTCCCCCTGGGGAGAGCGGGCGATATCGCGGATATTGGTGGCGAGAATGTGCTCCTGCTGTGGGGAGACTACGCGATAGAGAATGCGCCGTTCTCCCCGATCTTCCGTAAGCGAAAGGGTTACGTCGGCCAGCAACCTCTGGCGATTATCAATGTACCAGCGTAACTCGCTGATGCTGGCGTACTGCGCTGTGGAATCAGCCTGCTGGATATTGTGGCGTTTGAGCAGCGGACGAATATCCGCGGCGATTTGCCAGCTTTGCCCCTTATCCTCTGAAACAAACAGCGTGTATCCGTCCGCCAGCCATAGCTTACCGGCATCGGCGCCGACCAGCTGCTGGCCATATAGACCCGGGGAAGGCTCGGCGTCAGGAAAGCGCCACTGCGTCTGCTGCTGCCAGCTTGCACCGCCATCCGGGCTGTACCAGACGCTCTTTTGGGCGTGAAAAGGCCCATCGGCGACGAGATAGCACTCTCCCCGAGGCGCGCAAACAGCGGCGTCAATATTCCCCAGCCACAGCGCGGAAGCCCGGAGCTGCCCCTGACGATCCAGATGCATCATGCTGGTCAGAGGGATGTTGTACCTGTCATCCCAGCGATCGGAAGAGGTAAACCGGTTATACCGGCCTTTAATATCGCGCTCTAGCTGCTCTTTTGCCACCAGACGGACATTAAGCAACTGGGACATAAGAGGTGTTATGCGTTCAAGCGGCGGGTCGTAATGGTGAATAACGCGCCGCTGCTCTCTGTCCAGTTCGTAGTTGTTAACGGTAAACAGCGGCTCCTGGCTAATAAACAGCGCGCCGCTGGCAAAACTCACGAGTGCGGGATTCTCGACTTTAATCTCCTCGCCGCTGAGCGGGTGCTGGCGCCAGGGAAGAGCGGATACGAAGAGATTGAAAGAAAACGTCGCGGACCACAGGAAAGCCGCCAGCGTGATTATCGCGAGAAATAACAACCGGCGTTTTATGGTGCTGAACATTACATCAGCTCCTGGAGCACAGCGTTAGCTTTCGCGCACGCGATGTCGCGCTTCGTTATACGCTGGAGCATCACCCAGTCTCCCACCCGGCTTGAGAGCTGGCGGATAGCCAGACAGCAAAGCTCGAGGAAAATAAGTATGCCGCCGACGCATAACAACAGTAAGGCAAGCATATCGAGCGCGTCCGCGGCGAACTTCCAACTGTCCCAGCCCGATGCCAGCATATCGCTCAGCTCCAGGCCGAGGATAAACAGACTCGCCAGGAGTGCGAAGCTATAAAAAATTTTATAGATCAGCGACATTTGCTGCTCACCGGGGTACAGCGGGTGGTTTTTTAGATAGGCGCAGCCGTCGCTGTGGTTACAGAGCACCTGAACGTCGCCGTTGTCCTGTCGATATACGGCGGTTATGCGATCGCCGCTGGCAAGAAAAGGCGGATGGCAGCGATAAAATATAGGGTGTAAACCCCATCTGGTGCCGCTGAACTGCCAGAAGAAGGCAAGCGGCACACCGCCGCACTGGAAGGCTATACCGTGATAGTCGCGGTGCGTTTTTCCCGCCCCCGTGGACCACTTTTTAAAATAGAGGTTATTGGCGATCCCTTCCTCAACGCTGAAGCGCTCCGGAAGAGGAGTATGGTCGGGAAAAGAGGGTGCGCTGTGCCTGACGGCGCTCGCTACGGTCTGGCAGAATGAAACGTCTCCGCGTCGGGCCTGCTCTATTTTCACCCATAGCGCGCGCATGTCGGGGTGTACTGTTTGGGCAACGCGATGCACCAAGCCGCATAGCGCCACCAGCGCGACTCCCAGCGCTATCGCTGCGATGACGCCGAAGGCGATGACGGCCCAGACGGCGGTGAAATAAAAGTAGGCTGGGCTGGCGGAGGCGATAAACGCCAGGGCACCGATAAAAAACGCCAGCAGTTTCCCTTTCAGCGGCGGCCTGGCCGGTTCGAGCAGGACGTTACCGTCGCTCAGCCAGTGGATCCAGAAGCTGCCGTCGGGCAGACGGTGAGCGCCGATATGCAGCGGCTGGTTAATTTTAAGCTGCTTAAAAAGCGCGGGATCCTGAAAGTAGCGCGTATCGGTATAAAAAATATAGTCGCCAGCGATAAGACGCAGATAGCTCTGCTTCTCAGAGGCCGCCGTGGAGAATCCGGTAAAATTCAGAGTGAAATAGCGGGTGTTTTTCACAAGGTTCCCTCTTGTGCAAGGCTGTGGCGTTCCGTTGCCGCAAACAGGCAGAGCGGAGGCCCTGCCTGAAAGAGATTACTTCTTAGCGCGCTCGAAGGAAGCCACGATTTCAGCTTTCGCCGCTTCAGCATTGTCCCAGCCATCAACCTTAACCCATTTGCCCGCTTCGAGGTCTTTATAGTGCTCGAAGAAGTGGGTGATCTGCGCTTTCAGCAGTTCCGGCAGGTCGTTCACATCTTTAATGTGATCGTACTCTTTGCTCAGCTTGGTGTGCGGTACCGCAACCAGTTTCGCATCTTCACCGGACTCGTCGGTCATTTTCAGTACGCCAACCGGACGGCAGCGGATGACTGAACCAGGCTGCAGCGGGTATGGCGTCGGGACCAGAACATCTACCGGGTCGCCATCCAGAGACAGGGTGTGGTTGATGTAGCCGTAGTTGCACGGGTAGAACATCGCCGTGGACATGAAACGGTCAACGAACAGTGCACCGCTCTCTTTGTCGACTTCATATTTGATGGGATCTGCGTTCGCTGGGATCTCGATCACGACGTAAATGTCTTCCGGCAGATCTTTGCCCGCAGGTACGTTGAGTAAGCTCATGTCTGTTTCCTTTAAAATGTATGGCAAACAAGTGCCCGATATTATAGCCAACTCACATCGAATGTCTTCGCTTCTTTTTTCCCGGAAGGGGTGAGGGCGGTCTGGATTTTTCCCTGTAGTGCAGCATGAAAATCCATAAACATAGCCACATACTGAATAAAATTATGTAACCGTTTTCATTGCATGTGCTTGATATCTCAAAGCATGCAAAATTTCGTCATAAACGGCGAGACTCTTGCGGGCCGCGAAGCCTCACCGGCTCTCCGCTGGTGAGGATTATGTCGATTAACATCGAATTAACTTTTTTGAAGTGTGATGTAACGCATTCAGTTACATCTCCGATTGTCTATAGTTTATCGGCAGGTGAGGCTTTAACCAACAATAACCCTACGAGGATCCTCTTATGTGGAAGCGCTTACTTCTTGTCACAGCAGTTTCCGCAGCTATGTCGTCTATGGTCATGGCTGCCCCTCTTACCGTAGGTTTTTCACAGGTCGGTTCTGAATCCGGCTGGCGTGCGGCTGAAACCAACGTCGCGAA
>DASYFN010000126.1:0-55797 GCA_036498385.1 Klebsiella sp. | reverse complement strand
TATAACTTCTACCGGATGGCGGGTATGGCAATCGACGGCAAAGATAAGGGCGAAGCAGAGAACGAAGCTAAGCCTATCGACGTCAAGAGCCTGTTACCGTAAGGAGAGGGCAATGGAATTCGCTTTTTATATCTGTGGCCTTATCGCCATCCTGGCCACGCTGCGCGTGATCACGCACACCAATCCGGTGCATGCGTTGCTGTATCTGATCATCTCGCTGCTGGCTATTTCCGGGGTGTTCTTCTCGCTGGGCGCCCACTTTGCGGGCGCACTGGAAATCATCGTCTACGCCGGGGCCATCATGGTTCTGTTCGTCTTCGTGGTGATGATGCTGAACCTGGGCGGCTCTGAAATTGAACAAGAACGTCAGTGGTTAAAACCGCAGGTGTGGATTGGCCCGGCGATTCTGTCGGCCATCATGCTGGCGGTGATCGTTTACGCGATCCTTGGCGTGAACGATCAGGGCATCGACGGTACGCCGATCAGCGCGAAAGCGGTCGGTATCACGCTGTTTGGCCCGTACGTTCTGGCCGTTGAACTGGCGTCGATGCTGCTGCTGGCGGGTCTGGTTGTGGCCTTCCACGTCGGTCGCGAAGAGCGTCCGGGTGAAGTGCTCAGCAACCGTGCGAATGACAGCGCGAAAAGAAAAACGGAGGAGCGCGCATGATCCCCTTAACACATGGACTGATCCTCGCCGCGATTTTGTTCGTTCTGGGCTTAACCGGTCTGGTTATCCGCCGCAATCTGCTGTTTATGCTGATCGGTCTGGAAATCATGATCAACGCTTCCGCGCTGGCCTTTGTGGTCGCCGGTAGCTACTGGGGCCAGACCGATGGTCAGGTAATGTACATTCTCGCCATCAGCCTTGCGGCTGCTGAAGCGAGTATTGGCCTGGCGCTGTTGCTGCAGCTCCATCGTCGCCGCCAGAACCTGAACATCGATTCAGTAAGTGAGTTGCGTGGATGAACATGCTTGCCTTAACCATTATTTTTCCGTTGATCGGCTTTGTGCTGCTGGCATTCTCCCGCGGCCGCTGGTCGGAAAATCTGTCCGCGACAGTGGGCATTGGCTCTATCGGCCTGGCGGCGCTGGTCACCGCCTATGCCGGTATCGACTTCTTTAACAACGGCAAGCAGGCGTTCACCCTGCCGCTGTGGACCTGGATGTCGGTCGGTGATTTCAACATCGGTTTCAGCCTGGTGCTGGATGGTCTCTCTCTGACCATGCTCTCCGTGGTGACCGGTGTGGGCTTCCTGATCCACATGTTCGCCTCCTGGTATATGCGCGGTGAAGAGGGTTACTCCCGCTTCTTCGCCTACACCAACCTGTTTATCGCCAGCATGGTTGTTCTGGTGCTGGGTGATAACCTGCTGCTGATGTATCTCGGCTGGGAAGGCGTGGGTCTCTGCTCTTACCTGCTGATCGGTTTCTACTACACCGATCCGAAGAATGGCGCAGCGGCCATGAAAGCGTTCGTCGTGACCCGTGTGGGTGACGTGTTCCTCGCTTTCGCGCTGTTCATTCTTTACAACGAACTGGGCACGCTGAACTTCCGCGAAATGGTGGAACTGGCGCCGGCTCACTTCGAAGCAGGCAACAACATGCTGACGTGGGCAACGCTGATGCTGCTGGGTGGTGCCGTGGGTAAATCCGCGCAGCTGCCGTTGCAGACCTGGCTTGCGGACGCGATGGCAGGCCCAACGCCTGTCTCCGCGCTGATCCACGCCGCGACCATGGTAACCGCCGGTGTTTACCTGATTGCGCGTACCCATGGTCTGTTCCTGATGACTCCGGAAATCCTGCACCTGGTCGGTATCGTGGGCGCGGTGACGCTGGTTCTGGCGGGCTTTGCCGCGCTGGTTCAGACGGACATCAAACGCGTTCTCGCTTACTCCACCATGAGCCAGATTGGCTACATGTTCCTGGCGCTCGGTGTACAGGCATGGGACGCGGCGATTTTCCATCTGATGACGCACGCGTTCTTTAAAGCGCTGCTGTTCCTCTCGTCTGGCTCCGTCATTCTGGCGTGCCACCACGAGCAGAACATCTTCAAGATGGGCGGTCTGCGCAAATCTATTCCGCTGGTTTATGTCTGCTTCCTGGTGGGCGGCGCGGCGCTGTCGGCTCTGCCGATCATCACCGCGGGCTTCTTCAGTAAGGACGAAATCCTTGCGGGTGCCATGGCAAATGGTCATATCAATCTGATGGTGGCAGGTCTGGTCGGTGCATTCATGACCTCCCTGTATACCTTCCGAATGATTTTCATCGTGTTCCACGGTAAAGAACAAATTCACGCTCACGCAGGGAAGGGGATTACCCACCACCTGCCGCTGCTGGTTCTGCTGGTGCTGTCTACCTTCGTTGGCGCGATGATTGTGCCACCGCTGCAGGGCGTACTGCCGGATACCACCGAGCTTGAGCACGGTCGCGTTCTGACGCTTGAAATCACCTCGGGTGTGGTCGCTATCGCGGGCATCCTGATCGCTGCATGGCTGTGGCTGGGCAAACGTACGCTGGTGACTGCGGTCGCTAACAGTGCGCCGGGCCGTCTGCTGGGCACCTGGTGGTACAACGCGTGGGGCTTCGACTGGCTGTACGACATGATCTTCGTTAAGCCGTTCCTCGGCATTGCGTGGCTGCTGAAACGCGATCCGATGAACTCCATGATGAACATCCCGGCGGTGCTGTCCCGCTTCGCAGGTAAAGGCCTGCTGTTGAGCGAGAACGGTTATCTGCGCTGGTATGTGGCTTCGATGAGCATTGGTGCGGTTGTCGTGCTGGCGCTGCTGATGGTGTTGCGTTGATTTGAGATGGGGTTTCGCCCGGTGGCGCTGCGCTTACCGGGCCTACAAAACCGTAGGTCGGGTAAGCGTAAGCCCCACCCGACACAACAAACCCCATCCGAACTGAATTTTCCGTGAGAATTCGTTGAACATCGGCCCCGGCTGGGGCCTTAAAAAGGAATAAAAATCGCCATGTTACTACCCTGGCTAATATTAATTCCCTTCATTGGTGGGTTCCTGTGCTGGCAGACCGAACGCTTTGGCGTGAAGATGCCGCGCTGGATTGCGCTGATCACCATGGGATTGACGCTTGCACTTGGTCTGCAACTCTGGTTGCAGGGCGGCTATTCACTGACCCAGTCTGCGGGCATCCCGCAGTGGCAGTCTGAATTTATCCTGCCGTGGATACCGCGCTTTGGTATCACGATCCACCTCGCGCTGGACGGCCTGTCGCTGCTGATGGTGGTGCTGACCGGCCTGCTCGGCGTTCTGGCGGTACTGTGTTCCTGGAATGAGATTCAAAAATACCAGGGATTCTTCCACCTGAACCTGATGTGGATCCTGGGCGGCGTGATCGGCGTGTTCCTTGCCATCGACATGTTCCTGTTCTTCTTCTTCTGGGAAATGATGCTGGTGCCGATGTACTTCCTGATCGCGCTGTGGGGCCATAAGGCATCCGACGGTAAAACGCGTATCACGGCGGCAACCAAGTTCTTCATCTACACCCAGGCGAGTGGTCTGGTGATGTTGATTGCGATCCTGGGCCTGGTGTTCGTGCACTACAACGCGACCGGCGTCTGGACCTTCAACTACGAAGCGCTGCTGAAAACGCCAATGTCTCACGGCGTGGAATACCTGCTGATGCTGGGCTTCTTCATCGCGTTTGCGGTGAAAATGCCGGTGGTTCCGCTGCACGGCTGGCTGCCAGACGCGCACTCCCAGGCACCAACGGCGGGTTCCGTTGACCTGGCGGGGATCTTGCTGAAAACCGCGGCCTACGGTCTGCTGCGCTTTGCGCTGCCGCTGTTCCCGAACGCCTCCGCTGAGTTTGCCCCTATTGCGATGTGGCTCGGTGTGATCGGTATCTTCTACGGCGCATGGATGGCATTCACGCAGTACGACATCAAACGTCTTATCGCGTACACCTCCGTTTCCCACATGGGCTTCGTGCTGATTGCCATCTACACCGGCAGCCAGCTGGCGTACCAGGGTGCGGTGATTCAGATGATTGCTCACGGTCTCTCTGCGGCGGGTCTCTTCATCCTCTGCGGTCAGCTGTACGAACGTCTGCATACCCGTGACATGCGCATGATGGGCGGTCTGTGGAGCAAAATTAAGTGGTTGCCAGCTCTGTCGATGTTCTTCGCAGTCGCGACGCTGGGTATGCCGGGTACCGGTAACTTTGTCGGCGAATTCATGATTCTGTTCGGCAGCTTCAAGGTGGTTCCGGTGATTACCGTGGTCTCCACCTTCGGCCTGGTCTTCGCATCCGTTTACTCGCTGGCGATGCTGCATCGCGCTTACTTCGGTAAAGCGAAGAGCCAAATCGCGGAGCAAGAGCTGCCGGGGATGTCGCCGCGCGAACTGTTCCTCGTTCTGCTGCTGGTCGTACTGCTGGTGCTGCTGGGCTTCTATCCGCAGCCGATTCTGGATACCTCGCATTCCGCGATGGGTAACATCCAGCAGTGGTTTGTTAATTCTGCTTCTAATACAAGGCTGTAATTCGCCATGACAATAACTCCACAACAACTGATCGCGCTGCTACCGCTGCTGATCGTCGGATTGACGGTGGTGGTTGTGATGCTCTCCATTGCGTGGCGACGCAATCACTTCCTGAATGCCACGCTGTCGGTTTTGGGTCTGAACGCTGCGTTAGTCTCCCTCTGGTTTGTTGGCCAGGCGGGCGCGATGGATGTCACCCCGCTGATGCGCGTTGACGGTTTTGCGATGCTGTACACCGGGCTGGTCCTGCTGGCGAGCCTCGCGACCTGTACCTTTGCGTATCCGTGGCTTGAAGGCTACAACGACAACAAAGAAGAGTTTTACCTGCTGGTTCTGATTGCCGCTCTCGGCGGGATCCTGCTGGCGAACGCTAACCACCTCGCGGCCCTGTTCCTCGGTATTGAGTTGATCTCTCTCCCGCTGTTCGGCCTGATTGGTTATGCGTTCCGTCAGAAGCGCTCCCTGGAAGCTGCTATCAAGTACATGATCCTGTCTGCTGCGGCCTCGTCATTCCTGCTGTTTGGTATGGCGCTGCTGTATGCGCAGTCCGGTAACCTCTCTTTCCTGGCGCTCGGCAAGAGCCTCGGCGACAACATGCTGCACGAACCGCTGCTGCTGGCGGGTCTGGGCATGATGATTGTTGGCCTCGGCTTTAAACTCTCTCTGGTTCCGTTCCACCTGTGGACGCCAGACGTGTATCAGGGTGCTCCGGCTCCGGTTTCCACCTTCCTGGCGACGGCGAGCAAAATCGCTATCTTCGGCGTGGTGATGCGTCTGTTCCTGTACGCGCCGGTTGGCGACAGCGAAGCGGTGCGCGTGGTGCTGGGCATTATCGCCTTCGCCTCGATCATCTTCGGTAACCTGATGGCGCTCAGCCAGACCAACATCAAGCGTCTGCTGGGTTACTCGTCTATCTCTCACCTGGGCTATCTGCTGGTGGCGTTGATTGCGCTGCAGAGCGGTTCGATGTCGATGGAAACCGTCGGAGTTTACCTGGCCGGTTACCTGTTCAGCAGCCTCGGCGCGTTCGGCGTGGTGAGTCTGATGTCCAGCCCGTACCGTGGCCCGGATGCAGATTCACTGTACTCCTACCGTGGTCTGTTCTGGCACCGTCCGATTCTGTCCGCGGTGATGACCGTGATGATGCTGTCTCTGGCGGGTATCCCAATGACGCTCGGCTTTATCGGTAAGTTCTACGTACTGGCCGTCGGTGTGCAGGCGGGTCTGTGGTGGCTGACCGCGGCGGTGGTTATCGGTTCCGCCATCGGTCTGTACTACTACCTGCGTGTCGCCGTGAGTCTGTACCTGAACGCGCCGCAGCAGCTGAACCGCGATGCGCCTACCAACTGGCAGTACAGCGCCGGCGGTATTGTGGTGCTGATCTCCGCGCTGCTGGTGCTGATCTTCGGTATCTACCCGCAGCCGCTGATCACCCTGGTGCAGCATGCGATGCCGCTGATGTAACAGGTGGCAGACATAAAAAAACCCGCTTCGGCGGGTTTTTTTGTTTTCTCCCTCTCCCGTGGGAGAGGGCCGGGGTGAGGGCAACAGGCCGCACACCACGGGATTCTGCAGGCCGGGTAAGGCGCAGCCGCCACCCGGCACAAGGCTTACGCCAGCTGTTTACGACTGATCAACGGCCCTTCAATCTTCTTCATCGAACGATCCAGCACTTCCTCGATCACCGATGACAGCTCGTTAATCTCGAACTTCGCCACATACCCGTCGGCCTTCACCTTGCGGATATGGTCTTCGTTGGCGTTCCCGGACAGGGAAGAGTGGATCACTACCGGAATGTGCTTGAGGAATTCATCGGTCTTGATTTTGCGCGTCAGCGTAAATCCATCCATCTCTGGCATTTCGAGGTCAGTCAGCACCAGCGCGATCTTATCGGTAATCGGCACGCCTTCTGCCTGAGCTTGCGCCGCCAGCTCGCCAATTTTTTCCCAGGCTGTTTTGCCGGTGATAAACAGCTGTGCCGGGATATTCATCGCCTCCAGCCCTTTTTCCAGCATCGAGCGAGCGACTTTAGAGTCTTCCGCCACAATCGCCACCGCCCCTGGCTTGATGTTGAACTTGCTGATTTTCAAATCCGTGGCGTGCATTTCGTGGTTCGCTGGCGTGATGTCATATAAGACCTGCTCAACGTCCAACACCATCGCCAGATTGTTCGAATCGCTGCCCTCATCCAGACTGGCGATGCTGGTAATGTAGCGCCCGCTTACGGCGGTTTCCGCCGCATGCACCTGCTTCCAGTCCAGACGCATAATATTGTCCACGGACTCCACGGCAAACGCCTGCACGCTGCGGGCGTACTCGGTAATCAGCAGAATATTCAGACCGGTTGTAGGGGTACAGCCTGCGACTGCCGCCAGATCGATCACCGGGATAACCTGATCGCGGATATTCACCATCCCCATCAGCGGGGACTTCATACCCGCAGGTTTAGTGAATTCCGGCATCGGCACAATTTCGCGCAGCTTAAAAACGTTGATGCCAAACAGTTCAGACTTGTTCTCATTCATTGAGGTCCCGAGACGGAACAGTAACAGTTCAAACCGGTTCGACAGGGTGAGATTCGCCCTGTCATCAATATCTTGTTGGTAATTATCCATGGTGCCCTCAAATGAAATGCTTGCCTTTTAATCGTTATCGGCACGCTGAGGGAAAAGTGAAGGGCTAAACACAAACCTGCCAGAAATCGTGGGCCAGCTCGCACTCTGCGAATACCTCCCGGCACTCCGCGAGCAGCGCCGCGCAGCCCTCGGCGTCGTAGCGGGAGCTGACGTGGGTGACGATCAGTTTCTTCGCGCCAGCATCCCGCGCCAGGGCCGCCGCCTGATGAGTAGAGCTATGTCCGCGGCTGTTGGCTTTCTCTTCCATTGCCGCTTCAAGCGTGGCCTCGTGAACCAGCAGATCCACGCCCTGTGCCAGAAGCAGCGCCTGCGGGCAGGGCGCCGTATCGCCAAAGATCGCCACTTTTTTGCCGGGAATGGGGGATGCGAGATAATCCTGACCGTTAACCACGCGCCCGTCATCCAGGGTCAGGGTTTCGCCGTTTTTCAGCTGCTGGAACAGTGGCCCAGGTTTGATGCCGTCGGCAATCAGCGCCGCAGCGTCCAGTGCACCGGGCTTGTCGTGCTCATCCACGCGATAGCCATAGCACTCCACCGGATGATTCAGCGGCTGCGCCGTCACCCGATAGCGTGGGTCCTCAAAGACCACGCCCTCGGTGATTTCAACCACCTCCAGCGGGTAATCGGTCCAGGATCCGCTCAGGCGCAGGGTGGTTTCGACAAACTCCTGGATCCCCGTCGGGCCGTAAATCGTCAGCGGGTTAGCGTTCCCGGCCATTGAACGGCTGCACAGCAGCCCTGGCAGGCCAAACAGATGATCGCCGTGCAGATGGGTGATAAAAATTTTGTCCAGCTTGCCGGGGTGATACGCGGTGCGTAGCAGCTGATGCTGCGTCCCTTCACCACAGTCGAAAAGCCATAAGCCCGCGTGCGTCGGGTGCTGCAAATCGAGCAATAGTGCCGTCACGTTTCGTGATCGGGTTGGCACACCGGCAGACGTACCGAGAAAAATCAGTTCCATAACATCATCAAACTCTATGACTCACGAGAAGTGTTTAGTATAACGGGATGAAATCCAATAAGGAGCCTGACATGATCCAGTGGCAAGATTTACATCATAGTGAACTGACCGTTTCCGCCCTCTACGCGCTGCTTAAACTGCGCTGCGAAGTGTTTGTCGTGGAACAAACCTGCCCGTACCAGGATATCGACGGCGATGACCTGGTGGGCGAGAACCGCCATATCCTCGGCTGGAAAAATGACGAGCTGGTGGCGTATGCGAGGATTCTGAAAAGCGAAGAGGATTATGAACCGGTGGTCATTGGCCGCGTAATTATCAGCAGCCTCGCGCGCGGGGAAAAACTTGGCTATGCGCTGATGGAGCAAACGCTGAAATCTTGCGAAAAACAGTGGCCAGACAAGGCGTTATACCTCGGCGCTCAGGCGCATCTGCAACCCTTCTACGCCCACTTCGGTTTTGCCCCGGTCACGGACGTTTATGATGAAGACGGCATTCCGCACATTGGTATGGCAAGGGAAGCGAAACAGGCGTAATACGCTGTCGTTGTCTATAGTTAGGGACTGATGCACTCACATGGAGAAAGATATGTCATTTCAATCTTGGGATTCCCGTATCGACGACGACCTGGCGCTGCTAAGCGAAACGCTGGAAGAAGTGCTGCGCTCATCGGGCGATCCGGCTGACCAAAAGTACATTGAGCTGAAAGCGCGCGCTGAGCGGGCGCTGGAAGAGGTGAAACACCGCGTCAGCAACGCGTCCGATAATTACTATTATCGCGCCAAAAAAGCGGTCTATCGCGCCGATGATTACGTGCACGAAAAACCGTGGCAGGGCATTGGCGCAGGGGCGGCCGTCGGCCTGGTGCTGGGGCTTCTGCTCTCTCGCCGCTGATTCTGCGCACAAACGGTGACCCCTCCCTAAACGTGGGTACTGCTTTTTCGGCTAAGTACCCCGTATAATGTGAGGTTTTAACAGGGAGAGGTCAGCGTGCATTCGATTTCAGTCGCGATGGAACGTCTTTGCAGCTTTCTGGCGCAAGACTTTCCGGCAACCCCCGGCGTACGCCATATCGATATTGCTTTCCCGTTAAACGATGCCTTCGATCCCCTGGCCTGGCTGGGCGCTCAGGCATCTTATCCCCAGTTTTACTGGCAGCAGCGTAACGGCGAAGAAGAGCTCGCCGCCCTCGGCGCAGTGCAACACTTCTCCTCACTCGCGCTCGCCCGCCAGTTTCTCAAGACCCATTCGCTTCCTGACGATACCCGTATTTGCGGGCTGAACGCTTTTAGCCCTGAAAAGAGCCATCTGTTCCTGCCGCGTCTGTTATGGCAGCGTTTGGGCGGCGTGGCGACGCTGCGCCTGAACCTGGCGAGCGACCATTCGCTTCGGGACGACGCGCAACAGGCCAGCTCCTTCCTGCAACAGCTCAGTCAGAGCAAACCCATTACCGCGCTCGCGATGCACAAGGTGCGCGAAACGCATCTGCCTGAAAAGCCGGAGTGGCTGCGGCTGGTTTCGCAGGCCACCGACACCATCGAGCGCGGTGCTTTCGATAAAGTGGTGCTGGCCCGCGCGACCGATCTGCACTTCGACCGGGGCGTGAACGCCATCGCCCTGATGGCCGCCAGCCGCCGTCTGAATCTCAACTGCTACCATTTCTGCATGGTGTTCGATGCCCACAGCGCGTTTATGGGCTCCTCGCCGGAGCGCCTGTGGCGTCGACGCGGCACGCATCTGCGCACCGAAGCGCTGGCCGGTACGGTCGCCAGCCATCCCGACGATGCTCAGGCCCAACGTCTGGGGGAGTGGCTGCTGGCGGACGACAAAAACCAGCGCGAAAACATGCTGGTGGTGGAAGATATCTGCCAGCGGTTGCAGCGCCATACTCAGGCGCTGGAGGTGCTCCCGGCGCAAATCGTTCGCCTGCGCAAGGTGCAACACCTGCGCCGCTGTATCTGGACCGAATTACACGACGCCGACGACGAGCAGTGTTTGCAGCTGTTACAGCCGACGGCCGCCGTCGCCGGTTTGCCACGCCAGTCAGCGCACGACTTTATCCAGACCTTTGAACCCTTCGACCGGGAATGGTATGCCGGTTCGGCGGGCTATTTGTCGCTGGCACAAAGTGAATTTTGCGTGGCGCTTCGCAGCGCGCGCGTCAGTGATTCAGCAGTCAGGCTTTACGCCGGGGCAGGGATTGTCAGTGGGTCCGTTCCCGAGGAGGAGTGGCAGGAGATAGAGAACAAAGCCGCAGGGCTGAGAACACTGCTCCTTATGGATTAATACTGAGTCGCGCAATCCCGATTCATATCAAAATTCAATCACTCTCTATTATTTATACTGTGTCTCAATATTGATACCGGACAATTTCATGTCAGTAAGTTCTTTTAACCGACGCTGGGCGGCGGTGATCCTTGAAGCCCTGACTCGCCATGGCGTCAGGCATGTGTGTATTGCGCCGGGCTCACGTTCTACGCCGCTGACGCTCGCGGCGGCAGAAAACCGGGCATTTATTCATCACACCCATTTTGATGAGCGCGGTCTTGGCCATCTGGCCCTTGGGCTGGCAAAAGTCAGCCAGGCGCCCGTGGCGGTGATTGTGACGTCCGGTACGGCGGTCGCGAATCTTTATCCGGCCCTGATTGAAGCCGGGCTGACGGGCGAAAAGCTGATTCTGCTCACCGCCGACCGTCCGCCGGAACTGATCGACTGCGGCGCCAACCAGGCGATTCGTCAGCCGGGCATTTTTGCCTCTCATCCGTCTCAGTCCATCGCGCTTCCGCGCCCGACACAAGATATCCCCGCCAGCTGGCTGGTCTCGACGATTGATCATGCGCTGGGATCGCTGCACAGCGGGGCGCTGCACATCAACTGCCCGTTCGCCGAACCGCTGTATGGTGAAATGGACGACACCGGCGTGGAGTGGCAGCAAACCCTCGGCAACTGGTGGCGCAGCGACAAACCCTGGCTGCGCGCCCAGACCCATCTCGACAGCGCAAAACAGCGCGACTGGTTCTTCTGGCGACAAAAGCGCGGCGTGGTCCTTGCCGGCCGCATAACCGCCGCCGAGGGCAAACGGGTGGCGGAGTGGGCGCAAACCCTCGGCTGGCCGCTGATTGGCGACGTGCTTTCGCAAACCGGACAGCCGCTGCCCTGCGCCGACCTCTGGCTGAGTAACGCCAAAGCCGTGACAGAGCTGTCGCAGGCACAAATCGTGGTCCAGCTGGGATCGAGCCTCACGGGTAAGCGCGTATTGCAATGGCAAACCACCTGCGAGCCGGAAGAGTACTGGCTGGTGGACCCGCTGGAAGGACGGCTGGATCCGGCGCACCATCGCGGACGTCGTCTGGTCAGCAACATCGACGACTGGCTGGACGCCCATCCGGCAGAAAAACGCCAGCCGTGGGCGATGGATATCCCGACGCTGTCGCGCCAGGCCTGGGAGTTAACCTCGCAGCAGTGCGAAGGTTTTGGCGAGGCCGAGCTGGCGCACCGCATCCGCCAGTATCTGCCGGAGCAGGGCCAGCTGTTTGTCGGCAACAGCCTGGTGGTGCGTCTGATTGATGCCCTGGCAAAACTGCCTGCCGGGTATCCGGTCTACAGCAACCGTGGCGCGAGCGGGATCGACGGTTTGATCTCCACCGCGGCGGGCGTGCAGCGCGCGAGCGCCAAATCGACTCTGGCGATTGTCGGGGATTTATCGGCTCTTTATGACCTCAACGCGCTGGCGCTTCTGCGCCAGGTCTCCGCGCCATTCGTGCTGATTGTGGTGAACAATAATGGCGGGCAGATTTTCTCCCTGCTGCCGACGCCGCAAAGCGAGCGCGAGCGATTCTATCTCATGCCGCAAAACGTGCAGTTCGAGCACGCCGCGGCGATGTTTAGCCTCAAATACCGCCGCCCGCAAAGCTGGGCTGAGCTGGATGAGGCCATGAGCCGCGCCTGGAAACAGCCGGGCGCCACGCTGATTGAGCTGGTGGTTAACGATTCCGACGGCGCGCAGAAGCTGCAAAACCTCCTCGCCCAGGTGAGCCATCTATGATCCTCGCCGGTGAAATGCGCGCCGGAAAACCAGGCCTCCCCTGGCTGGTGTTCTTGCACGGTTTTTCCGGCGATCACCGTGAATGGCAGAGGGTAGGGGCGCAGCTGCCCGACTACCCGCAGCTGTATCTCGATCTCCCCGGCCACGGCGGTTCACAGGATGTTGCCGTGACGGGTTTCAGCGACGTCAGCCAGCTTCTGAGCAATACGCTCCTTAGTTACAACATACTTAACTACTGGCTGGTAGGGTACTCCCTCGGCGGCCGCGTGGCGATGTTTCATGCCTGCCAGCAGCCGCAAGGGCTGGCGGGGCTGATTGTGGAGGGCGGACATCCGGGCCTGCGCGATGCCACAGAGCGAGAAGTGCGATCCCGGTCCGATCAACGCTGGGCGCGACGCTTTCGCAATGAACCCCTGACGTCAGTCTTCCAGGAGTGGTATCAGCAGCCGGTCTTTGCCTCCCTGACCGACGCCCAGCGCGACGAACTGGTTGCCCTGCGCAGCCAAAACAACGGCGCGACCCTGGCGGCCATGCTGGAAGCCACCTCTCTGGCGGTACAGCCTGATTTACGTGCTGCGCTCAGCGCCAGCAACATTCCTTTTCACTATGTGTATGGCGAGCGCGACGAGAAGTTTGCGGCCCTCGCGGCTGAACTTCACGCCGAACGCCATGTGATTCCCAATGCCGGACACAACGCCCACCGGGACAATCCCGCTGCGGTTGCCGCGAGTCTGGCGCAGATACTGCGTCTTCGAACAAAGGACATCCTATGATCTACCCTGATGAACAAATGCTGTATGCACCCGTTGAATGGCAAGACTGCTCCGAAGGCTACACGGATATTCGTTACCACAAATCTGCCGACGGCATTGCCAAAATTACCATTAACCGTCCGCAGGTGCGTAACGCGTTTCGTCCTCTGACCGTCAAAGAGATGATGCAGGCGATGGCCGACGCACGCTACGACGACAACATCGGCGCGATCGTGCTGACAGGCGAAGGCGACAAAGCCTTCTGCGCGGGCGGCGATCAGAAAGTGCGCGGCGACTACGGCGGATACCAGGACGACTCCGGTGTGCATCACCTGAACGTGCTCGACTTTCAGCGCCAGATCCGCACCTGTCCAAAACCTGTTGTCGCAATGGTCGCTGGCTACTCCATCGGTGGCGGCCACGTGCTGCACATGATGTGTGACCTGACGATTGCCGCTGAAAACGCCATCTTCGGCCAGACCGGCCCGAAAGTCGGCTCCTTCGACGGCGGCTGGGGTGCCTCCTACATGGCGCGCATCGTGGGTCAGAAAAAAGCGCGTGAAATCTGGTTCCTGTGCCGTCAGTACGACGCCAAAGAGGCGCTGGATATGGGCCTCGTCAACACCGTGGTGCCGATTGCCGATCTGGAAAAAGAGACCGTCCGCTGGTGTCGCGAAATGCTGCAAAACAGCCCGATGGCGCTGCGCTGCCTGAAGGCGGCGCTGAACGCCGACTGCGATGGCCAGGCAGGGTTGCAGGAGCTGGCGGGTAACGCCACCATGTTGTTTTATATGACCGAAGAGGGTCAGGAAGGGCGCAACGCTTTTAACCAGAAGCGCCAGCCGGACTTCAGCAAATTTAAACGGAATCCATAATGCGGCAGGCGCAGGTCTACCGCTGGCAGCTACCGATGGATGCGGGAGTGGTGCTGCGTGAACGGCGGTTAAAAACGCGTGATGGTTTGCTTCTGCGCTTGTGCAACGGCGAGCGCGAAGGCTGGGGAGAAATTGCTCCCCTGCCAGGATTCAGCCAGGAAACGCTGGATGAAGCACAGTCGGCGCTGCTGGCGTGGGCGAGCGCCTGGCGCGATGGCGAAGACGCGATGCTGCCGACGCCGCCTTCAGCGGCCTTCGGAGCGAGCTGCGCACTGGCGGAACTGTGCGGCGAGCTGCCGCAGACCGCGGATTATCGCGCGGCCCCGCTCTGTTCCGGCGATCCGGACGAGCTGTTTGCCAGGCTTGCGCTGATGCCCGGCGAGAAGGTCGCCAAGGTCAAAGTTGGCCTGTATGAGGCGGTGCGCGACGGCATGGTAGTAAACCTGCTGCTGGAGGCGATTCCCGATCTGACGCTACGCCTCGATGCCAACCGCGCCTGGACGCCGCTAAAAGCGCAGCAGTTCGCCAGATACGTCAATCCGCAATATCGCAGCCGCATCGCCTTCCTCGAAGAGCCCTGTAAAAACCGCGATGATTCGCGCGCTTTTGCACAACAAACGGGTATTGCCATCGCCTGGGATGAGAGCCTGCGTGAGTCAGACTTTACGTTTGCCGCCGAGCCGGGGCTGCGGGCGGTGGTGATTAAACCGACGTTGACCGGGAGTCTGCAAAAGGTCCGGCAGCAGGTGGCGCAGGCTCATGCGCTGGGGTTGACGGCGGTCATCAGTTCAGCCATTGAGTCGAGTCTTGGCCTGACGCAACTGGCGCGAATAGCCGCCTGGCTGACGCCGGACACCATCCCCGGTCTGGACACCCTGAGCCTGATGCGCGGCCAGCTGGTTCGCCGTTGGCCGGAAAGCGCGCTGCCGTGTCTGACCGTTGATGAGCTGGAGCCGCTGCTGTGACCTTTAGCGACTGGCCCTGGCGTCACTGGCGGCAGTTGCGGGGTAAGGCGCAAGCGCTGCGCTTGAATGAGCAGCACCTGAGCTGGCAGGAACTGTGCGCGAAAATTGATACGCTGGCGGCGGGATTTCATGCTCAAGGGATAAGAGATGGCGATAGCGTGCTGCTTCGCGCTTACAACCAGCCTACTGCTTTACTGGCATGGCTGGCGCTGTTGCAGTGCGGCGCTCGCGTACTGCCGCTAAATCCGCAACTGCCTGCACCGTTGTTAGCTCAACTGCTGCCGTCCCTGGACCTGCGCCATGCGCTGGTGCTGAATGGCGGCGACCTGCCAGTGAAGCTTAATCCACTGGCTTTGCATCCAGCCGACGGCGAGCACGCGGCAACCTGGCGAGAAGATCGTATCGCGTCCATGACGCTAACCTCGGGGTCTACGGGGCTACCGAAAGCGGCAGTCCACGCTTTTCGCGCCCATCTTGCGAGCGCAGAAGGCGTACTGGCGATGATACCGTTTGCTTCGGAAGACGACTGGCTCCTGTCGCTGCCGCTGTTTCACGTTTCCGGCCAGGCAATTCTCTGGCGCTGGCTGTTTGCTGGCGCAGGTCTGACGGTGCGAGAAAAGCAGTCGCTGGAACGGGCGTTACAGGGCTGTACCCATGCATCCCTGGTGCCGACCCAGCTCTGGCGCCTGCTTAGCGGCGATGCCGACGTGTCGTTAAAAGCGGTTCTTCTGGGCGGCGCGGCAATTCCGGTGGCGTTAACCGAACAAGCCTCCAGGCGCGGTATTCGCTGCTGGTGCGGCTACGGACTGACCGAGTTTGCCTCCACGGTATGCGCCAAAGCGGCGGATGGCCTGGCGGATGTCGGGCAGCCGCTGCCGGGGCGCGAATTGCGGATTGTCGATGGTGAGGTCTGGTTGCGGGCCGACAGCATGGCCGAAGGCTACTGGCGCGATGGGCAAACGATCCCGCTGACTAATAAATTCGGCTGGTTCGCCACTCGCGACCGAGGCAGGCTTGATAATGGCAGGCTGACCATTCTCGGAAGAATGGATAATCTCTTTTTCAGCGGCGGGGAAGGCATTCAACCGGAAGAGGTGGAGCGGGTTATCAGTACTCATCCACAGATTCAGCAGGTTTTTATCGTGCCGCAAGATGATAGGGAGTTTGGCCAGCGTCCGGTGGCGGTAATTGAGTGTAGCGAGCATTTCGACCCGTCTGTCTTTGCCGACTGGTGCGCCGATAAGCTGGCGAGATTTCAGCAGCCGGTACGCTGGCTACTGCTCCCTGAGACGCTGAAAACCGGCGGAATAAAAATTTCCCGCCGGGCGCTGGGTGACTGGGTAAATCAGCAGGCTAAACCGTAGCGCAGAAGCGCTGGACGCTCAGTAGCTGCTTTGTATGCCAGCGTCCGAGTACAAACACGGTGGTCAGCGCGCCGAGAAGGGCGCAAAACATGTCCGACTGGGTATCCCAGGGATCGCCCTGGGTGCCGAGAAATTCATCGGCGCCTTGTCCCAGCGCCAGTGCTGCCCACCATTCAATTAACTCATAGACGGCGCTGATCGCTAGTGCTATACAGCAGACTACGAAGGCGAGCATTTTACGACCGTGAACGTAGCCGCCGCGCAGCAAAATCTCCCGCGCCGCCAGCGCCGGTACCAGCCCCTGGAAAAAGTGTCCCAGCTTGTCGTAGGGGTTGCGGCTCAAATCAAGCCAGGCCTGAACCTCAAAGCCGATAGGCACTTTGGCGTAAGTGTACATACCGCCGACCATCAAAATGATGGCATGCAAAAAAATCAGCACATAAAGCAGCGGCGTCAGCGGATAGCGTGAATGCGTGGCCAGCAAAAGCGGAACGATAATAATGACTGGCGTGACTTCCATCAGCCAGGTGAGCTTGTCTCCTGCGCTGATGCCGGTGTAAACAAGAATAAGCACAAGCGCCAACGCTGCGAATTTTATCCCCGAACGGGTTACCTGGATGGCCATAACCGATCACCAAAAAGTTAAAACGATAACTATCAGGCAGATGCGGGGAAAACTCAATGTTAGTTTTCCTGATTGAAAAAATGATCGGCAAGGCGAGTAGGATACTCGCCGTAATAAGTCGAAAGTTTGCTCAGAGGAAACCTTTCAGAGTCAGTGTCTTACGGGTGGCAACGTTCAAATCATAGCGAGGGAGATCTTCTGCTTTCACCCAGGCATAGTCCTGAAACTCCTCGTTGATCGTCACGTCACGGTTGGCGCTGATGCAGTCGAAGATGAAATAAAAATGGTGATGACCCAGTTTGCGAGCCGCCTCGGCAAATCGCAAGCGAAAACGCATGGCGAACACGAGTGGTAGTAGGCTGCGTGGCTGTATCTACCCGTCATGCTTCAAGTCGCTTATATGTTGGCTACGCTCGCTCATTCCCTTGCCGTCTTTAAGCAACTCGAATTATTTAGGGTATAGTATTCCGACTTAATCAGGCTGGAGTTTACAATGTTAAACGTGGAAATGCTGTCCACTGGCGATGAAGTGCTGCATGGACAAATCATCGACACCAATGCCGCGTGGCTGGCGGATTTCTTTTTTAATCAAGGATTACCCTTAAAGCGTCGCAATACCGTTGGTGATGATCTTGACACCCTGGTGGCGATCTTACGCGAGCGCAGCGAGCATGCCGACGTGCTGATCGTTAATGGCGGTCTGGGGCCGACCAGCGACGATCTGAGCGCGCTGGCCGCAGCGACCGCCAAAGGTGAAGGGTTGAGTCTGAACGAAGAGTGGCTGGAAACCATGAACCGTTTCTTTGCCGAGCGCGGAAGACCCATGGCCGCCAGCAATCGTAAACAGGCGGAAATTCCGCAAAGCGCTGAGATGATCAACAATCCGGTCGGAACCGCCTGCGGTTTTGCCGTGCAGTTAAACCGCTGCCTGATGTTTTTCACCCCCGGCGTGCCTTCCGAATTTAAGATTATGGTCGAGCAGGAAATATTACCGCGCCTGCGCGAACGTTTCCCGCTGCCTGCCGCACCGCTATGCCTGCGTCTGACCACCTTCGGTCGTTCCGAAAGCGAACTGGCGCAGAGCCTCGACCATTTACAGTTGCCGCCGGGCGTAGTGATGGGCTATCGCTCCTCAATGCCGATTATCGAACTGAAGCTGACCGGGCCTGCCGGGCAGCGCGAGGCGATGCTGGCGCTGTGGTCGGAAGTGCAGCAAGTGGCCGGAGAGAGCGTGATCTTCGAAGGCACCGAAGACCTGCCAGCACAGATAGCTCGCCATCTGCAGGAGCGTCAGTTAAGCCTGACGCTGAGTGAGCAGTTTACCGGCGGTCTGCTGGCGCTACAACTTTCGCGCGTCAATGCGCCACTGTTGGCCAGCGAGGTTATTCCGGTGCAGGAAGAGACCCTGGCGCAGTCTGCGCGCTGGGCAGCGGAACGGCGCGAAAAACACTTTGCCGGTCTGGCGCTGGCGGTTAGCGGTCAGGAGAGCGATTATCTGAATTTTGCACTTTCCACGCCGGATGGTACCCATGCGTTACGGGTGAAATTCGCCACCAACCGTCATAGCATGCAGGTGCGTCAGGAGGTTTGTGCGATGATGGCCCTGAACATGTTGCGCCGCTGGCTGAACGGTCAGCCGGTGGATGGTGAGCACGGCTGGATTAATGTCGTCGAATCTCTCTCCGTTTAAATAAACCTCTGCGTCGGGAGCCCTTCCCGACGCGCGATAAGTCCAACCTGCTGTACTTGCTTTTAAATATTCTGTGCGCCATCTCGCATTTTTACCCCTCTGAACGTCCACCCTGCTGGAATAGCGCCGTCATTTGACATTGTTCACACTTTACACTTCTGTCAACCGTAACACTGATTCCAGTATTCAGGATTGGAGTCCAGTATGTTGGAATCAAGCAAAGTCCCGGCGCTGACCCGCGCCATCGATATTCTTAATTTGATCGCCCGCATCGGCCCCTGTAGCGCGGCGACCATTATTGACGAACTGGGTATTCCGAAAAGTACTGCCTATCTGCTGCTGGGAGAGCTGAGAAAACAGCGTTTCCTCAGCATGGATCATCAGGACAACTACTGCCTGTGGACCAAGCTGGTTGAACTGGCCGGGCAGGCGCTGAGCAAAATGGACCTGCGTGAGCTGGCACGTTCGCGCCTGACGCAACTGATGGATCAGTGCGGGTTACTCTGCCACCTGGGCATTATCGATGACGGCAATGCCTACTACATTCTGAAGATTGAATCCCCGGCCACTATCAGCGTGCGTTCGCACGAGGGTAAGAGCCTGTCGCTGTATCGTTCCGGTATCGGTAAATGTCTGCTGGCCTGGCAGCCCGAGCGGGTTCAGGAGTCGATTATCAGCAAGCTGCAGTGGGAGCGAGCAACGCCAACCACCATCACCAGCGCCCAGCAACTTCGCGATGAACTGGGGCGTATTCGCGCTCGCGGCTGGAGCTTCGATAACGGTGAAGATTATCCCGATGTCCGGTGCGTGGCCGCGCCGGTTTTTAATGCCAATAACGAGTTGACTGCCGCAATTTCAGTGGTGGGCACCCGCCTGCAAATTAATGAAGACAATCGCGATTACCTTGCCAGTAGGGCGATTGCCTGCGCGAAAGATATTTCCCGTCTGTTGGGGTGGAAGAGCCCCTTCGAACAACAAGCCTCATAATAAGGAGAAGATCATGACCCTACCGAAAATTAAACATGTCCGCGCCTGGTTTATCGGCGGAGCTACCGCAGAGAAAGGCGCTGGCGGCGGTGATTATCATGACCAGGGGGCAAACCACTGGATTGACGACCATATCGCCACGCCGATGAGTAAATACAAACAGTATGAACAGTCCCGCCAGTCGTTTGGCATCAATGTTCTGGGCACGCTGATTGTTGAAGTCGAAGCCGAGAACGGGCAGACCGGGTTTGCGGTGTCGACCGCGGGAGAGATGGGCTGTTTTATTGTGGAAAAACATCTGAACCGCTTTATCGAAGGTAAGTGCGTCAGCGATATCAAACTGATCCATGATCAGATGCTCAACGCGACTATGTACTACTCTGGCTCTGGCGGTCTGGTGATGAATACCATCTCCTGTATCGATCTGGCGCTGTGGGATCTGTTCGGCAAAGTGGTTGGGTTACCCGTTTATAAACTACTGGGCGGCGCAGTGCGCGATGAAATTCAGTTCTATGCCACCGGGGCTCGCCCGGACCTGGCGCAGAAGATGGGCTTTATCGGCGGAAAAATGCCGACCCACTGGGGTCCGCACGATGGCGATGCGGGGATCCGCAAAGATGCCGCGATGGTGGCCGACATGCGCGAAAAATGCGGTCCGGATTTTTGGCTGATGCTGGACTGCTGGATGAGTCAGGACGTTAACTATGCCACGAAACTGGCCCACGCCTGCGCGCCTTATAACCTCAAATGGATCGAAGAGTGCCTGCCTCCGCAGCAATATGAAGGCTATCGCGAGCTTAAACGTAATGCGCCTGCCGGGATGATGGTCACCAGCGGCGAGCACCACGGCACGCTGCAATCCTTCCGCACGCTGTCGGAAACCGGCATCGATATCATGCAGCCTGATGTGGGCTGGTGCGGCGGCCTGACCACGCTGGTGGAGATTGCGGCGATTGCTAAAGCGCGCGGCCAGTTAGTGGTTCCGCACGGCTCATCGGTCTATTCACACCATGCGGTCATTACCTTTACCAACACGCCGTTCAGCGAGTTCCTGATGACCAGCCCGGACTGCTCAACGATGCGTCCGCAGTTTGACCCGATTCTGCTAGGCGAGCCAGTGCCGGAGAACGGGCGGATCCATAAAACCGTTCTGGATAAACCGGGCTTCGGCGTCGAACTGAACCGCGACTGCAACCTGAAACGTCCTTATAACCACTGATCCCGTCGTGCCGCACAGCGCTGATGTGCGGCCAATTTTTGAGGATATTACGATGAGCAACATCTTGCTTGAGAGCGTGGTGAAGAAAAACCGCGCCCGTTTGATTCCCTTTATGCTGGCGCTGTATGTACTGGCGTTTCTTGACCGCTCGAATATCGGTTTTGCCAAAGAGACCTACCAACTGGATACAGGCCTGAGCAACGAAGCCTATGCGCTGGGGGCGGGGATTTTCTTTGTGGTGTATGCCTTTCTCGGGGTGCCCGCTAACCTGTTGATGCGCAAATTCGGCGCGAGAAAATGGATTGGCTGCACCACGCTGATGTGGGGCATGTTATCTGCGGCGATGGCGTGGGCGGATACTGAAGCCAAATTTCTGCTGGTGCGCACCCTGCTTGGCGCCGCCGAAGCGGGCTTCTTTCCGGGCATGATCTACCTGACTTCTCAGTGGTTCCCCCAGCAAAACCGCGCCAGCATTATGGGGCTGTTTTATATGGGCGCGCCGCTGGCGCTAACCCTCGGTTCGCCGTTATCGGGCGCGCTGCTGGAAATGCACGGCTTTATGGGGCATCCCGGCTGGTTCTGGATGTTCGTCATTGAAGGACTGCTAGCCGTCGGCGCGGGATTCTTCACCTTCTTCTGGCTCGACGACACGCCGCAAAATGCCCGTTTCCTGACGTCTGCCGAAAAGCAAGTGTTAATCAACGAGCTGGCCAGCGAAGAACAAAAAAAGGTCACTTCGCGTTTGTCCGATGCTCTGCGCAACGGTCGCGTCTGGCAACTGGGCATTATCTATCTGACCATTCAGGTCGCGGTTTACGGCCTGATTTTCTTCCTGCCGACCCAGGTCGCCGCGCTACTGGGCACCAAAGTGGGATTCGTGGCCTCGGTGGTCACCGCAATCCCGTGGGTGGCGGCGCTGTTCGGTACCTGGCTGATCCCACGCTACTCCGACCGTACTGGCGAGCGGCGTAATGTTGCGGCATTCACTCTGCTGGCGGCCGCAATTGGCATTGCAGTCTCCGGGCTGGTGTCGCCGGTGCTGGCTATTATCGCACTATGCGTTGCCGCAGTGGGGGTAATTGCCGTGCAGCCGGTTTTCTGGACCATGCCGACGCAACTGTTGTCCGGCACGGCGCTGGCCGCAGGCATTGGTTTCGTCAACCTGTTTGGCGCGATCGGCGGTTTTCTGGCCCCAATTATTCGCGTCCGGGCCGAAACAGTGTTCGCCAGTAATTCTGCCGGATTATTGACGCTCGCCTGCGTAGCGATTGTCGGGGTTGTTATTATCTTTTCACTGCGTGTGAATCGTACGGTACCGCAGGCTGGTAGCGTACAGCATTAATTTAAGGGAGAACTATGAACGCAATTTTATCGAACCCATTTAAAGCGGGATTATTGCAAGGGGAAGCGCAAATTGGCCTGTGGCTGAGTTCGACCTCTTCATATATGGCTGAGATTGCCGCCACCTCGGGTTACGACTGGCTGCTGATTGACGGCGAGCATGCGCCCAATACCATCCAGGATCTTTATCATCAGTTGCAGGCCATTGCGCCATACGGCAGCCAGCCAGTGATTCGCCCGGTGGAGGGTAATCGTAGCCTGATTAAACAGGTGCTGGATATCGGCGCCAGAACGCTGCTGATCCCGATGGTCGATACCGCCGAACAGGCGCGGGAAGTTGTCTCGGCCACGCGCTATCCGCCGGTGGGCACCCGCGGCGTCGGGGCCGGGGTGGCCCGCGCCGCGCGCTGGGGACGGGTGGAGAACTATATGGCGCAGGCCAATGATGAGCTGTGCCTGCTGATTCAGGTAGAGAGCAAGACGGCCCTCGATAATCTGGATGCGATCCTCGAAGTAGAGGGCATTGATGGCGTATTTATCGGTCCGGCTGATTTATCAGCATCGCTGGGCTACCCGGATAACGCCGGTCATCCGGAAGTGCAGCGGATCATTGAACAGAGCATCCGCTGTATTCGCGCGGCGGGGAAAGCCGCTGGCTTCCTCGCTGTCGATCCGGAGATGGCGCACAAAGCGCTGGCATGGGGCGCTAATTTTGTCGCTGTCGGCGTCGATACCAACCTCTATACCAGCGCACTGGATAGACGCCTGGCGATGTTCAAGCCGATAGCCGAACAGGCGGAGGGAAAGGGGAGCTACTAACCTCCCCGTTGTTGGCGCTGGTTTCAGGCCAGCGCCTGCGCCAGCAGAGAGATGGGATGCTCGCAGCGTTTGCTGGTGGACATCTCAATCTGCCATTTGCAGGTTTCGCAATCGGTTACCACCAGGTCCGCGCCGCTCTCCTCAATTTGCCGGAATAGCGGTGCGCCAATTGCCTGCGATGAGCCGTAGTTCTCCGACTTAAATCCGTAAGTTCCGGCAATACCGCAGCACTGAGAATCGAGCACCTCCAGTTGCAATCCAGGGATCAGCCGCAATAGTTCAAGGGTATACAGCGACCAGCCCATTTTCTCCATATGACAGGGCGTGTGATAGATCACCTTCAGCGGCAGCGGTTTAAGCGTCAGCTTCCGACCCGCGTCCAGTTGACGCCAGATCCAGCGAGTCGCCAGCTCAACCCGGTCGCGGATATCGTGATTATCGATATCAAGGACATGCGGATATTCATCGCGCAGCGTAAAGGTGCAGGTCGATGAAGTCGCGATAATTGGCAGGCTATTTTCCCGCATCGCGGTGACGTTGCTGAGCGCCTGTTTGCGCGCTTTGGCAAAAAAACCGTTGGCAATCAGTGGAACGCCGCAGCACTTTTCTTTGCGGAGCAACTGAACGCCAATTCCCATCGCGTTTAGCACCTGAATAAGGTCTTTGCCCAGTTGCGGGTGGTTGTAGTTCACATAGCAACCGTGAAAGAATGCCACCTGCTCATCGTACTGCGTCTGCCGGGCAGCCAACTGACGATAAGCGCGACGAAAGGTACCAAAGCCATATTTAGGTAACGTGCGGCGGTGATCGATTTTGAGCGCGGCATCAAGAACCCGGCGAACCGGCATCAGGCCCGTTGCGGCATTCACCAGCGGGGCAAAAGGCGTGGAGAGGGAGCCCATCAGGTCGGTATGGCTGAGGATCGTATCGCGTAGCGTGGGTTTTTGCTGACTGTACTCAATGCGTGCCCGCTGGATAATATCGCCGATTTTGACATCTGAGGGACAGGCGACTTCGCAGCGTTTGCAGTTGATGCAGTATTTTAACGCCTCATCGTAGAGCGTGCCGTCTTTCAGGCGCAGGCGCTCACCGTCCGGCCCGGCCTGTTTTGGCCCCGGGTAGCGCGGGTTGACCCGGCTGACCGGGCAGGCGGTGGTGCAAACGGTGCATTTAATACAGTTTTCAAAACGCGTGTCGTTCATGACTCACCTCCGGCAAGCTTGCCGATTAACCTTGCGGCGTGCAGCGCGGTTACCGCGCAAACACCGCCGCCGCATCCCAGCGCGATAGCATCAAAACCGCCGAGTATGGAACCAACGGCGAACAGATTCTCCAGCGTCAGCCCCTGAAGTTGCGGGCGCAAGGTTGCATCGGTTTTCAGGCCGAAACGCTGCCAGGGCTGGGAGGCAAAAAAGTCCTGCTGATACCAGCTTTCACGCGGCAGCGTCTGCTGCAGGTCAAGTCCGAGAATCGGCTCGCGCACGTCGCTACGTCCGGCGACCAGTCCATTGCTGAAAAAGCTACCGCTGGCCAGCACCGCGAAGCGCGGGCGCAGCGGGATATCGCCGTGATTGCGCGTCCAGATAGCATTAACGATGCCGTTCTGGTGGCTGATATTGATGACTTCATCCCCGGTAAGCCAGGTGCCACCGCTGCGGATAAAATGCCGCTGGAGCTGAGCATGCAGACGCATCCCCGGTACCGACGGCGGCAGAGTAGGCACCAGGCGCAGCGGGCAGGGCAGACGCTGCTGCAGCCACTGATACAAACCATCGTCGGCGAGGCCGAAACAGGCGGGCATAATAATTAAACGATGCTGCTGCGCCAGCGGGCGCAGCGCCGCCAGCAGAGCGGGCCAGTGCGTTTTATCGTCCAGTCGGCGGGCGATATTGGCGGCGCGAAATTCGGAAGGGTTGTCGCGCAGAACATCGAGGAGAGGTAAATCTATCTCATGCGCTTCGGCGGTAATGCCATGCTGGTTCAGAGCGGCGGCGGCAATATGCGGCTGGAAGTCACCGAATCCGCTGATGCCGACCACGCAGACACCACTGGCGGGCAGCGGCGCGGTGGCTATTTCCTGCGGTGAAAGCCAGGCCGCACGTAAGGTGCCCAGCGGCGTCACGCGCAGATGCGGCTGGCTGGCTTCCCCCTGCATAGCGATACCGCAGTCGGCAAACAGGGCCTGACTCTGGCGGGCGTAATCCATCACCTGTTCGGTGCCGAGTCTGGCATAAGGATGTTCGGGAAGCTGGCGGGCCAGTTGGTTTATGCCATGAGCAACATCGGTGACGGTTTCGCCATTTGGCAGCGTCGAGAGTAAATCCAGCGAGGCGGAAGAGAAGTGCAGGGCGCTTTGACCGCGGCTGATGATCACGCTACGCAGTCCGCGCTGGTTTAGCGTCAGCCCGCAGAGCAGTCCAGCAAGGCCGCCGCCGATAATGGCGCAATCAAACTTCATCCTGATGCTCCTTTTGTAATCCGCACAGGCCGAGATAGACCCAGCGGGTGAACTCGCTTTCGCGCAGCGCATCTCCCCAGGCCACCGGTTGTACGCCTTTCCAACGTTCGTTCAGAAATTGAGACAATTGGGTGAGGGACCGCGCGGAGGTTGTGACGTTGAAACGGGCGAGCAGTCCGGCGGCGCGGCAGGCGCACAGCTCGCCCTGACAGGTGCCCATGCCGACGCGGGTGCGGCGGCGCAAGTCGAGTAGATTTTTCACTGCCAGATTTTCGACCGCGTACTGAACCTCGCCAGCGGTGACCGCCTCACATTCGCAGACCAGGCTGCGGTGCTGGCGGCTATCGCCAAGCCAGCCAGGGGTGCGATCGCCGTGGCGATAAATGGCCGATCCGCGTAGTGGCGCAGGCAAAGAGATGATTTTGCGTAGCGTGGTTTCCGCGGGCTCCTGCGAGCCGGGCAGCGGCGTATCTGCGGTTGTACAGGGGGCGGTATTTCCGAGCTTGCGGCATACCGCATCCGTGGCCCACTCCGCCATCAGGCGGTAGGTCATCAGCTTACCACCGGTGATGGTGATGAAACCTTCCATGCCATCGCGCCGGGCGTGGTCGAGTAGCACGATGCCTCGGCTGACGCTGCGTCCACTGGGATCATCATCACTGGCGACCAGCGGGCGCACACCGGAGTAGGCGCGTAGTATCCGGGTTCGCCCCATGATCGGCGCCAGTTTTTCACCCTCGCGCAGTAACGTATCGACTTCTTCGGTAGTCACCCTGTTGTCGTCAATTTCGTCATAGGGAATATGCATCGAAGTGGTGCCAATCAGCGAAATGGTATCGCCTGGTACCAGGATATCGGCGTCAGCAGGCTTTCGGCAGCGGTTGATAACCTGACGGTTAATGCGGTGATCGAGGATTAACAGCGATCCCTTTGCCGGAAACATAGCAATGCGCAGGTCGGCATATTCTGCGATGCGTTGCCCCCAGATCCCGGCGGCGTTGACCACTACCTGAGCACGCAGAGTGCGTGATTCACGGTGTTGATGATCATAGATTTCTACCCCATGAACGCGATCGCCCTGACGCAGCAGGCCGGTAACTTCGCAGCCGTTGAGGATCGCGGCGCCATGTTCGCGGGCATCCAGCATATTCGCGGCGGTGAGGCGGAAAGGATCGACGGTACCATCCGGTACCTGCACGGCGCCAAGCAGCGTCGGATTCACGGCAGGCTCAAGGTGCAACGCTTGCGCAGGAGTGAGCGATTTGGCATCAATACCGGCCAGTTGGCAGGCGGTAATAAAGGTTTGCTGATACGCCAGGTCGTCTTCCGGTAAGGTGATAAAGAGTCCATTGGTGGGTTCAATGCAGTGGCGGGCGATGTGGCGTAAGATGCGGTTTTCGCTAATGCACTCTCGCGCTGATTCGCTATCGGTTACCGCATAGCGCGCACCGCTGTGCAGCAGACCATGGTTGCGGCCGGTAGCCCCGGTGGCGATATCATAGCGCTCAACCAGCACTACCTTCAGCCCGCGCAGCGCACAATCGCGCGCAATCCCGGCACCGGTTACGCCGCCGCCAATAATAATGACGTCATATTCACTCTTATCGGTCATCTCCCTGTCCTCTATTTCGTTTTGCATCATTTAGCCATATCGATTGCGCTTAATGTTTGATTTCGAGCATATTTGCGCACAATTCGAGCATGATCTGTGACTTTGTGCGCATACTGGAAAGCATTATCACGGTTCTGTAACTAACTGTGCGACATTTCACAGTATTAGATCTACGCTTTGCCTACCATCGCGACCAAATCAGAACTTAGTGAATAAATTACGTTTTTTCGTCGATGCCAGAAAAACAGCAATGGCCATGGAGGCTGATATGTTAAGTATTTTCAAACCCGCAGCACATAAAGCGCGTTTACCAACAGCGGAAATTGATCCGCTATATCGTCGATTACGCTGGCAGATCTTTATCGGTATCTTCTTCGGATATGCCGCTTACTATTTGGTTCGTAAGAACTTTGCTTTGGCGATGCCTTATCTAATCGAGCAGGGTTTTTCCCGTGGCGACCTCGGTTTTGCGCTTTCCGGTATCTCTATTGCCTATGGATTTTCGAAATTCATCATGGGTTCAGTCTCCGACCGCTCGAATCCGCGCATTTTTTTACCGGCAGGTTTGATTCTTGCCGCGCTGGTGATGCTGGTGATGGGCTTCGTACCCTGGGCCACTTCCAGCATTATGGTGATGTTTGTTCTGCTGTTCCTGTGCGGGTGGTTCCAGGGAATGGGGTGGCCGCCGTGCGGGCGTACCATGGTGCACTGGTGGTCACAGAAAGAGCGCGGCGGTATCGTTTCGGTCTGGAACTGCGCGCATAACGTCGGCGGCGGCATCCCGCCGCTGCTGTTTCTGTTGGGGATGGCCTGGTTTAATGACTGGCATGCAGCATTATATATGCCAGCTTTCGGCGCGATCCTGCTGGCGATTTTCGCCTTCGCAATGATGCGCGATACGCCGCAGTCTTGTGGTCTGCCGCCGATCGAAGAGTATAAAAACGATTATCCTGACGACTACAGTGAAAAGCATGAAGAAGAGCTGACCGCAAAGCAGATCTTTATGCAATACATTCTGCCGAACAAACTGCTGTGGTACATCGCCGTCGCTAACGTGTTTGTTTATCTGCTGCGCTACGGCATCCTCGACTGGTCGCCAACCTACCTGAAAGAGGTTAAGCACTTCGCGTTGGATAAATCTTCCTGGGCCTACTTTCTCTATGAGTACGCGGGGATCCCGGGCACGCTGCTGTGCGGCTGGATGTCGGATAAAGTGTTTAAGGGCAACCGCGGTGCGACCGGTGTCTTCTTTATGACGCTGGTCACTATCGCCACCATCGTTTACTGGCTGAACCCGCCGGGTAATCCGGGCGTGGATATGGCCTGCATGATTATCATCGGCTTCCTGATTTATGGCCCGGTTATGCTGATTGGTCTGCATGCGCTGGAACTGGCGCCGAAAAAAGCGGCTGGTACCGCCGCGGGTTTCACCGGCCTGTTCGGCTATCTCGGTGGCTCGGTAGCGGCGAGCGCCATCGTTGGCTATACCGTCGATTTCTTCGGCTGGGACGGCGGCTTTATGGTCATGATCGGCGGCAGCGTGCTGGCGGTTGTGCTGCTGATTATCGTGATGCTGGGTGAACGACGTCATCATCAACAGATGAAACAGGCCTGAGGAGCAGCGATGAAAAGTAAATTAACCGCCCTGATGAGCGGAATGCTATTGGCCGCGACGGCGCTCTCTTTCAGCGCCGTCGCGGGAGAGAAAATCGTTATCGCCCACCGCGGCGCCAGCGGCTATTTGCCGGAACATACCCTGCCGGCGAAAGCGATGGCTTATGCTCAGGGGGCGGATTACCTCGAGCAAGACCTGGTGATGACCAAAGACGACTGGCTGGTGGTGCTGCATGATCATTATCTGGATCGGGTGACCGACGTGGCCCAGCGTTTCCCGCAGCGGGCGCGTAAGGATGGCCGCTTCTACGCCATCGACTTTACCCTCGCCGAGATAAAGTCGCTGAAGTTTACCGAAGGGTTCGAGCCGAAAGAGGGCAAGAACGTGCAAACTTATCCCGGCCGTTTCCCGATGGGCAAATCTGATTTCCGCATTCATACCTTTGAAGAGGAGATTGAGTTTGTGCAGGGGCTGAATCATTCAACCGGCAAAAATATCGGTATCTACCCGGAAATCAAAGCGCCGTGGTTCCACCATCAGGAGGGTAAGGATATTGCCGCCAGCACGCTGAAAGTGCTGAAGGAGTATGGCTATACCGGCAAGCAGGATAAGGTTTACCTGCAGTGCTTTGATGCCAACGAGCTCAAGCGCATCAAACACGAGCTGGAGCCGAAGATGGGGATGGATCTCAATCTGGTACAGCTTATCGCCTATACCGACTGGAATGAAACTCAGCAGCGACAGGCCGACGGCAAATGGGTGAACTACAGCTATGACTGGATGTTTAAACCGGGGGCGATGGCGCAGATTGCGCAGTATGCTGACGGCATTGGCCCGGACTACCACATGCTGGTGGCGGAAGACTCGAAGCCTGGTGATGTGAAGCTGACAGCGCTGGTAAAAGAGGCGCACGCCAGTCATATGCAGGTACATCCCTATACGGTTCGTGCGGATCAGCTTCCGGACTACGCGACCAATGTCGATCAACTCTATAACGTGCTATATAACCAGGCGGACGTTGACGGCGTGTTTACCGATTTCCCGGATAAAGCCGTACAGTTCCTGAACGCTAAGCAGTAAAAAGCCGGGCTTACCCGGCCTGTGAACGGCGGTTTTGTCGGGCGGGTAAGCGTTACGCCGCCCGACAAAACCTACATCTCAATTTCGATATCGCCTTTCGCCCGGCAGCAGCAGGGCAAAATCTCTCCCGGCTGGACAAACGCCAGCGGCTCGGTGAGCCAGTCAACCTGGCCGGAAACCAGCCGTGTACGACAGGAGCCGCAGTATCCTTCGCGGCACTGATACTCCACGTCGATATTGTGCGATTCCAGGGCCGCCAGTAGGGAGGGATGTTCATCCTGACACTCAAGACGAGTGTCAGAAATCTTCAAAAAAATGCGTTTCATCAGAGCTGGAAGTTGCTCAGATCGTCTGCATCGACTTCGGAATCGATCTGTCCGACGAGGTAAGAACTGACCTCCACTTCCTGCGGCGCAACCTGCACGTTATCGGAGACCAGCCAGGTGTTGATCCACGGGATCGGGTTGGAACGGGTCTGGAACGGCAGATCGAGACCCACCGCTTGCATGCGGATATTGGTAATGTACTCAACGTACTGACAGAGAATATCTTTGTTCAGGCCGATCATTGAGCCGTCGCGGAACAGATAATCCGCCCACTCTTTTTCCTGCTGGGCCGCCAGCACGAACAGATCGTAGCACTCCTGCTTGCACTCTTCGGCGATTTCCGCCATCTCCGGATCGTCGACGCCGGAACGCAACAGGTTCAGCATGTGCTGAGTGCCGGTGAGGTGCAGCGCTTCGTCGCGGGCGATCAGGCGGATAATTTTAGCGTTACCTTCCATTAGCTTACGCTCAGCAAAGGCGAAGGAGCAGGCGAAGCTGACGTAAAAACGGATGGCTTCCAGCGCGTTTACGCTCATCAGGCACAGGTAAAGTTTCTTTTTCAGCTCGCGTAGGTTAACGGTAACGGTTTTACCGTTAATGCTGTGCGTACCTTCGCCCAGCAGATGCCAGTAGCTGGTCAGCTCAATCAGTTCATCGTAATAGCTGGAAATCCCTTCCGCGCGTTTCTGTATTTGCTCATTGGTGACGATATCGTCAAACACCGTCGCCGGATCGTTAACGATATTGCGGATGATATGGGTGTAGGAGCGCGAGTGGATGGTCTCTGAGAATGCCCAGGTTTCAACCCAGGTTTCCAGCTCCGGGATTGAAATCAGCGGCAGCAGCGCGACATTTGGGCTGCGTCCCTGGATGGAGTCGAGCAGGGTCTGATATTTCAGGTTGCTAATAAAAATGTGTTTTTCGTGTTCCGGCAGCGCCTGGTAGTCGATACGGTCGCGGGAAACGTCAACCTCTTCCGGACGCCAGAAGAAAGAGAGCTGCTTTTCAATCAGCTTTTCGAAGATGTCATATTTTTGCTGATCGTAGCGGGCGACGTTCACCGGCTGGCCAAAAAACATCGGCTCAAGCAACTGATCGTTTTTGGTCTGAGAAAAAGTGGTATATGCCATTAAAGTGAGTCCTGTTGAGATTGTATCGCCCGGCGGCACTTCTATTGCCGGGCCTACAAAACCTTGGGCCGGGTAAGCGTAGGGCCACCCGGCAAAAATAACTTAGATCTTACATGCGCCGCTTTCGCAGCCGTCGTCCTGGATGGACGGCGCCAGGTCATCCTGGGCATCTTCCGCGCCATCGCGAGTGTTGTGATAGTACAGCGTTTTTACGCCGAACTTATAGGCATTGAGCAAGTCTTTCAGCAACTGCTGCATCGGCACTTTACCTGACGGGAAGCGCGTCGGGTCGTAGTTGGTGTTGGCGGAGATCGACTGGTCGATAAACTTCTGCATAATACCCACCAACTGTAAATAACCGTCGTTGTTCGGCATTTCCCACAGCAGCTCGTAGCCGCTTTGCAGTTTTTCGTAATCAGGCACGACCTGGCGCAGGATACCGTCTTTCGACGCTTTGATGCTGACGTAGCCGCGCGGCGGCTCAATGCCGTTGGTGGCGTTGGAGATCTGCGAAGAGGTCTCAGACGGCATCAGCGCGGAGAGCGTGGAGTTACGCAGACCGTGAGTTTTGATCGATTCGCGAAGCCGCTCCCAGTCGTAATGCAACGATTCACTGACGATAGCATCCAGGTCTTTTTTGTAGGTATCGATCGGCAGAATGCCTTTTGCATAGGTGGTTTCGTTAAACCACGGGCACGCGCCTTGCTCGATAGCCAGTTCATTAGAAGCTTTCAGCAGGTAGTACTGGATCGCTTCGAATGTTTTATGCGTCAGGTTGTTAGCGCTGCCGTCGGAGTAGCGTTTACCGTGCTTCGCCAGATAATAGGCAAAGTTAATTACGCCAATACCCAGAGTACGACGGCCCATTGCGCCGCGTTTGGCTGCCGGGATCGGGTAATCCTGGTAATCCAGCAGGGCATCCAGCGCGCGAACCGCCAGTACCGCCAGATCTTCCAGCTCATCAAGGCTATCGATGACGCCGAGGTTGAAAGCGGACAGGGTGCACAGCGCAATTTCACCGTTTTCGTCGTTAACATCTTCCAGCGGCCTGGTCGGCAGGGCGATTTCCAGGCACAGATTAGACTGACGCACTGGCGCAACAACCGGGTCGAACGGGCTGTGGGTATTGCAGTGATCAACGTTCTGGATATAGATACGACCGGTGGAGGCGCGTTCCTGCATCATCAGCGAGAACAGTTCTACCGCTTTAATGCGCTGCTTGCGGATGCTGTTGTCCTGCTCGTATTGGGTGTAGAGGCGTTCGAACTCGTCCTGGTCGGCGAAGAACGCATCGTACAGGCCCGGAACGTCGGACGGGCTGAACAGGGTGATATCTCCACCTTTCAGTAGACGGGTGTACATCAGCTTGTTGATTTGTACGCCGTAGTCCATGTGACGAACGCGGTTGGCGTCGGTTCCGCGGTTGTTTTTCAGCACTAGCAGGCTTTCGACTTCCAGATGCCACATCGGATAGAAAAGTGTCGCCGCACCACCGCGCACGCCGCCCTGCGAACAGGATTTTACTGCCGTCTGGAAGTGCTTATAGAAGGGGATACAGCCGGTGTGGAAGGCTTCACCGCCGCGAATCGGGCTACCCAGCGCGCGGATGCGGCCAGCGTTGATGCCGATACCGGCGCGCTGAGAGACGTATTTCACAATGGCGCTGGAGGTGGCGTTAATCGAATCCAGACTGTCGCCGCACTCGATCAGAACGCAGGAGCTGAACTGACGAGTTGGGGTACGCACGCCGGACATAATCGGTGTTGGCAGCGAGATTTTAAACGTGGATACTGCGTCATAAAAACGCTTGATGTAGTCCAGGCGTGTCTCGCGCGGGTAGTTTGAGAACAGGCATGCGGCAACCAGAATATACAGGAACTGGGCGCTTTCGTAGATCTCACCGGTGACGCGGTTCTGTACCAGATATTTTCCTTCCAGTTGCTTAACTGCAGCATAGGAGAAGGTCATATCGCGATCGTGATCGATGAACGCATCCATCTGCTTGAACTCTTCTTCCGTGTAGTCTTCCAGCAGATGAGTATCGTATTTGCCGTTTTTCACCATTTTCGTGACGTGATCGAACAGCGCTGGTGGCTCAAACTGGCCGTAGGCTTTTTTACGCAGGTGGAAAATCGCCAGACGGGCGGCAAGATACTGGTAATCCGGCGCATCGCGGGAAATAAGGTCCGCTGCGGCTTTGATAATGGTTTCGTGAATGTCGGCGGTTTTAATGCCGTCATAAAACTGAATGTGAGAGCGCAGTTCTACCTGGGAGATGGATACGTTATTCAGCCCTTCTGCCGCCCAATCCAGCACGCGGTGGATTTTATCGAGATTGATGCGCTCGGTGCTACCGTCGCGCTTTGTCACCAGCAGACTCTGATTCATGTGGATTATACCTGTCCGTGAAAGAAAAGATCCCCCACTTATCCACAGATTGCCGCTGTGACTAACTCTGTGGATAAATACTATATGTAGGGGGTGGTCGATAAAAGAAACGCTATATAGTGAGTATTCTAGTAAGGATTCTTTTGAGTACAAGAGTTGATTTTGACGTTAAATTGAGGTTGCGGAAGGGTAATAATCGCCAAATCCACGCCCCATAAGGCCTGGAGAAGATGTCAATAAAGCTGAAAAAAAAATGAAAATTTGATCGAGTGCTGATTTCTTCATCGGAAGAAAAAATCACGCGGCTTGATGCCGCGCAATCATCCCAGGAAAACAACTGGCGTTATGCGTTTTTCGCCGTGGTATGCAACATATAGTTAACATCAACGCCCGGCGCCAGCTTAAAGGTATTGGTCAACGGATTATAATGAAGACCAGTAATATGCTGCTCTTTCAGAATGGTCTTATCTACCCAGCCGATCAGCTCCGCAGGTTTAATAAACTTCTTCACATCATGGGTGCCTTTCGGCACCATCTTCATAACGTATTCGGCGCCTACTACCGCCATCAGCCACGCTTTACCGTTGCGGTTAATGGTAGAGAAAAAGACCTGGCCGCCCGGCTTCACCAGCCGCGCGCAGGCGTGGACTACCGACTGCGGGTCCGGAACGTGCTCCAGCATCTCCATGCAGGTGACGACGTCATATTGCCCGGTATGCTTCGCCGCGTGCTCTTCAACGGTTTCCTGAATATAGTCGACCTGAATACCGCTCTCCAGGGCGTGTAGTTTCGCCACCTGTAGCGGTTCGAAACCCATATCCAGACCGGTCACCGTTGCACCTTCCCGGGCCATGCTTTCTGCCAGAATGCCGCCGCCGCAGCCGACATCAAGCACTTTTTTGCCAAACAGGCCGCCGGAACGCTCCGCGATATAGCCAAGACGTAGGGGATTGATGCGATGTAACGGCTTGAATTCGCCCTCTAAATCCCACCAGCGCGATGCGACGGCTTCAAATTTAGCGATTTCATTATGATCAACATTGTGGGCCACCGACGGTTTTTCGGCATTCATGAGCGCTTTTACTCCTGTTCAGTTCAGACTCGCGAGTATATCAGGCCTCAAGGATGAATAAACCGTCTATCCCTGTTGCCTTTCACAGCGCGAAATTCATTGGGTATAGGTTTACCCGTATCACTGCGGGTGTGTTATAATTTGCGACCTTTGAATCCGGGATACATGTAGAGGGATAGCGGTTAGATGAGCGACCTTGCGAGAGAAATTACACCGGTCAACATTGAGGAAGAGCTGAAGAGCTCGTATCTGGATTATGCGATGTCGGTCATTGTTGGTCGTGCGCTGCCGGATGTCCGAGATGGCCTGAAGCCGGTACACCGTCGCGTACTATACGCCATGAACGTATTGGGCAATGACTGGAACAAAGCCTATAAAAAATCTGCCCGTGTTGTTGGTGACGTAATCGGTAAATACCACCCTCACGGTGATACTGCCGTGTATGACACCATTGTACGTATGGCGCAGCCATTCTCCCTGCGTTATATGCTGGTAGATGGCCAGGGTAACTTTGGTTCTGTCGACGGCGATTCCGCTGCAGCGATGCGTTATACAGAAATCCGTATGTCGAAGATCGCCCATGAGCTAATGGCCGACCTCGAAAAAGAGACAGTGGATTTCGTCGATAACTATGACGGCACGGAGAAGATCCCTGACGTTATGCCGACCAAAATCCCGAATCTGTTAGTCAACGGTTCGTCCGGTATTGCGGTAGGTATGGCGACCAACATTCCGCCGCACAACCTGACCGAAGTGATCAACGGCTGTCTGGCCTATGTTGAAAACGAAGACATCAGCATTGAAGGGCTGATGGAACACATTCCAGGCCCGGACTTCCCGACCGCTGCGATCATCAACGGTCGCCGCGGCATTGAAGAGGCCTATCGTACCGGTCGCGGTAAAGTGTACATTCGCGCGCGCGCGGAAGTGGAAGCTGACGCGAAAACCGGCCGCGAAACCATCATCGTGCATGAAATTCCGTATCAGGTGAACAAAGCGCGCCTGATTGAGAAAATCGCTGAGCTGGTCAAAGACAAACGCGTCGAAGGCATCAGCGCGCTGCGCGACGAGTCCGATAAAGACGGCATGCGCATCGTGATTGAAGTGAAGCGTGATGCTGTGGGCGAGGTGGTGCTGAACAACCTTTATTCACAAACTCAGTTGCAGGTCTCTTTCGGTATCAACATGGTTGCCTTACACCATGGTCAGCCGAAAATTATGAACCTGAAAGAGATCATTGCCGCGTTCGTGCGCCACCGCCGTGAAGTGGTGACCCGACGTACGATTTTCGAACTGCGTAAAGCCCGCGATCGTGCGCATATCCTCGAAGCGCTGGCGATTGCCCTGGCCAACATCGATCCGATTATTGAACTGATTCGCCGCGCGCCGACTCCGGCTGAAGCGAAAGCAGGCTTAATCGCCCGTTCATGGGAGCTGGGCAACGTTTCCGCGATGCTGGAACGCGCAGGCGATGACGCCGCCCGCCCGGAATGGCTGGAGCCTGAGTTCGGCGTGCGTGACGGACAATACTACCTGACCGAACAGCAGGCACAGGCGATTCTGGATCTGCGTCTGCAGAAACTGACCGGCCTTGAGCATGAAAAACTGCTCGATGAATACAAAGAGCTGCTGGAACAGATTGCAGAACTGCTGCACATTCTGGGCAGCGCCGATCGCCTGATGGAAGTTATCCGCGAAGAGCTGGAACTGGTCCGTGAACAGTTCGGCGATGCGCGGCGTACTGAGATCACCGCTAACAGCGCCGATATCAACATCGAAGATCTGATTAACCAGGAAGATGTTGTCGTGACTCTTTCGCATCAGGGCTACGTGAAGTATCAGCCGTTAACCGACTACGAAGCACAGCGTCGTGGCGGTAAAGGTAAATCTGCGGCGCGTATAAAAGAAGAAGACTTTATCGACCGTCTGCTGGTGGCCAACACCCACGACACGATCCTCTGTTTCTCCAGCCGCGGTCGTCTCTACTGGATGAAGGTTTATCAGTTGCCGGAAGCCAGTCGCGGTGCGCGCGGTCGTCCGATCGTTAACCTGCTGCCGCTGGAAGCCAACGAGCGTATCACCGCGATCCTGCCGGTACGCGAATATGAAGAGGGTGTGAACGTCTTTATGGCCACCGCCAGTGGTACCGTGAAGAAAACGGCGCTGACTGAATTCAGCCGCCCGCGTTCCGCCGGGATTATTGCGGTTAACCTTAACGAGGGCGACGAGTTGATTGGCGTAGATCTGACCTCGGGTCAGGACGAAGTCATGTTGTTCTCCGCCGCCGGTAAAGTGGTGCGTTTTAAAGAGGACGCCGTCCGCGCGATGGGCCGTACCGCCACTGGCGTACGTGGTATCAAACTGGCCGGCGAGGACAAAGTGGTTTCTCTGATTGTTCCGCGTGGTGAAGGGGCCATCCTGACTGTCACGCAAAATGGTTACGGAAAACGTACCGCAGCTGAAGAGTATCCAACCAAGTCGCGGGCGACCCAAGGCGTTATCTCCATCAAAGTCACCGAACGCAACGGCTCTGTTGTCGGTGCGGTGCAGGTCGATGATTGCGACCAGATTATGATGATCACCGATGCGGGCACGCTGGTACGTACCCGCGTATCTGAAGTGAGCATTGTTGGTCGTAATACACAAGGCGTGATTCTGATCCGTACTGCAGAAGATGAAAACGTAGTGGGTTTGCAGCGCGTTGCTGAACCCGTTGATGACGAAGAGCTGGACGCCATTGATGGTAGCGTAGCGGAAGGCGATGATGATATTGCGCCGGAAACGGATGCAGGTGCTGATGATGACATCGCCGAAGATGAAGAATAATTCTCTACGGTAATTGTTCTGAAAGGGTCGGGGTTATCCCCGGCCCTTTTGTTTTCTCGTTGCGGGACGGTTGTTTTATCGTTACTTTAACGCCATTCTGTTGAGCCCCTGACGGCCGAGCATCGCCATATTGAAATATGTAGCTTCTTTCCATAACACGTTAAAGGTTTCACGCTATCTGTTCAGAGCGCTGGCGGTACTGCTGTGGATGCTGGTCGCTTTTGTATCGGTGTTTTATATCGTCAATGCTTTGCACGATCGCGAATCGGAAATTCGTCAGGAATTTAACCTCAATGCCGATCAGGCACAGCGTTACATCCAGCGTACGGCCGACGTAATTAAAGAACTGAAGTACGTTGCGGGCAACCGATCGATAGATGGCAGCGAAGGCGGCGAGACGCCGGTTCAGCGCGGCGATATCACGATCCCTGATTTTGAACCTCTCTCCCCGGATTCCGACTGCGCGCTGATGAACACAACCTGGCGTAATTCGCTACAGTCCCTGGCGTGGTTTATGCGCTACTGGCGCGATAATTTCTCAGCAGCCTACGATCTCAATCGTATTTTTTTGATTGGCAGCGACAATCTGTGTATGGCCAACTTCGGCCTGCGCGATATCCCGCTGGAGCGGGATCAGGCGCTAAAAGTTCTGTATCAGCGCATTGAGCAGTATCGCGATGCTCCGCAAAATGAGCGCGGTAATAATCTGTTCTGGATAAGCCAGAGCATGCATCCCGGCGTCGGGTATTTCTACGCACTGACGCCGATCTATGTGGCTAATCGTCTGCAGGCGATGCTTGGCGTCGAGCAAACCATCCGTATCGAAAATTTCTTTACCCCGGGCCGTCTGCCGATGAACGTGACTATCCTTGACGATACCGGCCAGTCGCTGATTTCGCTTGCCGGAGCAGACAGCAATATTAAACCGGATGCGAAGTGGATGCAGGAACGTCTGTGGTTCGGGTATACCGCCGGTTTTCGCGAGCTGGCGATGAAAAAAAACCTGTTGCCGTCATCCTTGAGTATTGTTTATTCGGTCCCGGTGGATCAGGTGCTGGAACGCATCCGGATGCTGATACTGAACGCCGTGATACTTAATCTGCTAACCGGCGTGCTCCTTTTTGCGCTCGCCAGAATGTATGAACGACGGATTTTTATTCCGGCAGAAAATGACGCCCAGCGACTGGAAGAGCATGAACAGTTCAACCGAAAAATTGTTGCCTCCGCACCGGTAGGTATCTGTATTTTACGTACGCTCGACGGCACCAATATCCTGAGTAACGAGCTGGCGCATAATTATCTCAACATGCTAACCCATGAGGACCGGCAGCGGCTGACGCAAATTATCTGCGGCCAGCAGGTGAACTTTGTCGATGTGCTGACCAGCAATAATACCAACCTGCAAATCAGCTTTGTTCACTCACGCTATCGTAACGAGAACGTGGCGATTTGCGTGCTGGTGGACGTATCGGCGCGCGTTAAAATGGAGGAGTCGCTGCAGGAGATAGCCCAGGCCGCCGAGCAGGCCAGCCAGTCGAAATCCATGTTCCTCGCCACCGTCAGCCACGAACTGCGTACGCCGCTGTACGGGATTATCGGCAACCTTGATTTATTGCAGACCAAAGAGCTGCCAAAGGGCGTCGATCGCCTGGTGACGGCAATGAACAACTCTTCCAGCCTGCTGCTGAAAATTATTAGCGATATCCTCGATTTCTCAAAAATTGAGTCTGAGCAGCTCAAAATTGAGCCGCGGGAGTTTTCGCCGCGCGAGGTAATGAACCATATTTCCGCCAACTATCTGCCGTTGGTGGTGCGTAAACATCTTGGACTGTACTGCTTTATTGAGCCTGACGTGCCGCAACTGATGTCAGGCGATCCCATGCGTCTGCAGCAGGTTATTTCAAACCTGCTGAGTAATGCGATTAAGTTTACCGATACCGGCTGCATTATCCTGCATGTAGAGCGGGCAGGTGACTATCTGCAAATCAGCGTAAGAGACACCGGGGAAGGGATCCCGGCGAAAGAGGTCGTACGCCTGTTCGACCCGTTCTTCCAGGTTGGCACTGGCGTGCAGCGCAACTTCCAGGGGACCGGGCTCGGTCTGGCGATTTGTGAAAAGCTTATTAGCATGATGGATGGCGATATTGCCGTCGAAACCGAGCCTGGTATAGGCAGCCGGTTCACTATTCGTATTCCGCTTTATGGTGTACAAAATACGTCACCGCTGATTATTGACGGCCTGACTGAAAAATGCTGCTGGCTGGCAATTGATAATAGTTCGCTGGCGCTCTTCGTCGAACAATTGCTGAAATACCACGGTATCCCGGTCCGTCGTTTTGAGGGGCAAGCGCCGGGAGCGGAAGATATTCTGTTGACCGATAGCGAGGCGCATGAAGCCTGGGCTGGTTGCGCGATGGTGATCTTCTCTCGTCGGCATATCGGTATTCCGCAAGAGCGGGTGCCTGGCGAGTGGCTGCATAGCGTGGCCACACCGCATGAGCTGGTGCCGCTGTTGGGACGCATTTTCCATATTGCCGTGGCCAGCACGGAAAATGGCCCTGCGCTATCTGCGACGGATGTGCAAACCGCCAGCAATGATGACCTGATGATTCTGGTGGTTGATGATCATCCGATTAACCGACGTCTGCTGGCAGATCAGCTTGGATCGCTGGGCTATCAGTGTGTGACGGCAAATGACGGAGTAGATGCGCTGAATGTTCTGAGTCAGCAGCATATTGATATCGTGCTCAGCGACGTCAACATGCCGAATATGGATGGCTATCTCCTGACCCAGCGCATTCGTCAGTTAGGGCTCACGCTACCGGTTATTGGAGTCACAGCCAACGCTCTGGCGGAAGAGAAGCAGCGTTGCCTGGAATCCGGTATGGACAGTTGCCTTTCGAAGCCGGTCACCCTGGATATTATCAGGCAGACTCTGACGGTCTACTCGGCGCGGGTACGTAAGGGAAGGGAGTAAGGAAGTTTCCCGGATAGCGCTATGCTATCCGGGAAGAGAGACGCTAATCTTTGTCTGTTGAGCTCAGGGAAACGGAAGAGAGGTAGTTCAGCAGGGCGATATCATTTTCCACGCCGAGTTTCATCATCGCCGATTTTTTCTGGCTACTGATGGTTTTGATACTGCGATTGAGCTTTTTGGCAATCTCGGTGACCAGGAAGCCTTCGGCGAACAAACGCAATACTTCACTCTCTTTGGGCGACAACCGTTTGTCACCGTAACCACCCGCGCTGATTTTTTCCAGCAGACGCGAAACGCTTTCCGGGGTGAATTTTTTGCCTTTTTGCAGCGCAGCCAGCGCCTTAGGCAGATCGGTTGGCGCACCCTGTTTCAGGACGATCCCTTCGATGTCCAGATCCAGGACCGCGCTCAGGATCGCCGGGTTGTTGTTCATCGTCAGTACAATGATTGACAGATCCGGGAAATGACGCTTGATGTATTTGATAAGCGTAATGCCATCGCCGTATTTATCACCGGGCATGGATAAATCGGTAATCAGGACATGTGCATCCAGTTTTGGCAGATTGTTGATTAATGCCGTGGAGTCTTCAAACTCGCCAACAACCTTCACCCACTCAATTTGCTCAAGTGACTTACGAATACCGAACAGTACGATCGGATGGTCATCGGCAATAATTACGTTCATATTGTTCATGTATTAGGCTACCTTGCTACAGCAAGCTCTTGACGTAAACGTCAATGTCGCTGATATATTTTTCTATGCCTTGCGCATCTTTTTCATGAATCAGATGCTCAAGCGTTTCACATAACTGTTTGCCGGGTACCAAATTTAGCATAGCAAACGCCCCTTTGAGGCGGTGAGCGGTTTGCGCCAGCGCGGCGAAATCACCCGTTGCCAGTTCATTATACAGCCTCTTAACATCATCTGGTACCGTGTCAGCAAACAGCGTGTAATAGCCGCTGGCATGCAGTTCGGCATTACTTTCGCTACCAGGAGAGGAAGGCTGCTCCTCTTCCTCAGCAAGCTGCTGCTCAATCAATTGGAGGATAGCTTCCTGCAGCGCGGCACTGATATTAAAATTCACGCGTAGCTGACCAGGAGCAATCTTATACACCCAAACTTCATCATCGCTTAAAAGCAAGCCTGAAGCAGTAAGATTAGACGGATTATCCGTTAAAAAGAGATCATATTGCTGACTTGTGACTCTGTCATCCGGTGTGATGCAGGTGGCCCCCCAGCTTTCAAGCTGACGTATGACGATACGCCGTACTTCATTGGCTGTCACATCAAGCAATATCACGACCTCATCCAGCAGATGTTCACCTGAATCACTCTCCTCTGCGCTGGCGGCCATTTTTAGATGCAAGGAGTAGCGGGTACCCAGCGACTCGCGTGCTTTGATATTTAGCTGCCCGCCTAGCTTGCGCGTCAGGCGATCGCAGAGCCAGAAGGTGAGGGCGTTGGCTTTACCGTAAAGATCTGATGGCGTATCGTTGAGGAACGGGAAATGCATATTGTCGATTTCGTTAGCAGAAACGCCGTTGCCGGTGTCGAGGATACGGAAGGTCAGGCGATCGTCCGCTGACTCATCTTTACTGACTTCCAGGGTAACCTTGCCAATGGGCGTGGTGGTAACCGAGTACCGGATGAGCAGTAAAAGCGTCCGGCGCAAAGCGTCGCGATCGCCGTAGCGTTGCTCGTTGGCTGGCAGCGAGTTATTAATCAGCAACTGAAGACCTTTACGTTTGATGATGGGCAGGACTTCAGGCACCACTTCATCTATCAATTCCTGAATTGAGAACAGGCCCTGGGCGCTCTTCCAGCTATCGCTCTCCAGCAGGTTTGCCAGCTGTATTTCATCTACCAGTTGTACCAGTTCATCTGCGCGCTGAGCCAGCTTGCGGCTTTCGGCAATGCCGAGCGCCGCAGCCTCTTCCGCCAGCATTTGCGCAGGCTGTTTCAGTGCTGTGCCGATGTGCTGCATAAAAGCAGTACGCCCCTGCTGATTTTTCTCATACAGGCGCTGGGCCTGCTTGAGTTTTTTATTTATCAGCACTTCACGATCCTGATCGCGAATAATAAATATTTGCGTGCGTGGCGAGACCTGACTACGGAACTGACGGATTTCATACAGTTCATTGTTCACCGTTGCCTGTATCACTCCCTGATGCTGGTCGACCATGTTGATGATATTTTGCAGGTTCAGATGCGGCAGCAGATGATCGGCAATCGGATTGCTAATCACCGTACGGTTAGCTTCCTGATCATGCACCAGTAACCCTAGCGGTAACAGAGAGACTATCTCTTCGTGAAGGGCTCGCTGGGCGTGTAATTCACTATTGGCTGTCGCAGAGACGGCCGTTCCCACTCTGCTGTTACGACTGCTGTAGTGACGGAAGGTGATAAATCCGAACAGCGCCAGCGCCAGCAGACCAATGTTCAGCAACAGCGGCAGTAAAATACTCTGCAAGGACTCCAGAATAAGCTCACTAAAGGGCACCATCCAGACCAGGCGCATACCGGTGGTATTAATGGTGGTGATAATTTCAATCTGTGGGCCGTTAAAGTTAACGCTGACGACGTCGGCGGCTTCTTTATCAGGATTGCTGGTGGCGCTCTGCGACGGATCGGGCTCCAGTCGGAAATTCTCCAGCGACATACCGGGAGGGATAAGATCGTTAATGGGCAGATCGAAGGCCACAACGGTTGCCAGGTGACCAGGCTGGTTGAAGGTAGTACGCAAAGTAAAGTAAAAGCCGTTTTGCCAGGCAAGGTGGCGCAGTGACGAAAACGTCTCGCGTTCATCTAACGTGTTGGCCTGAAGCAGCATTTCTGCCCGTCGTGATTCGACGACGCTGCTGATGGTTGATTCTTTGAAACTGGAAGAGAGATCTTTTAATGGCAGCGTTGAAACCAAAATCAGGCTGTTATCAAGGCCGTTGAGGTAATACATCGACCAGGGTATCGTCTCGGCGCCCCACAGAATATCGAGATAGTTGGAGATTTTTTGCGTTACTTCCAGCGTTGAACTGTCATGAGAGCCAAAAATCAGCGCTTCTGTTTTGCGCCGGGGTTTCTCCAGGTAATAAACATCCTGCTTTAAACGTGTTTCTTGTAACCCTGTTTCTGGAGTTGAACTGGACGAGGTAGCGGCGATGTTGTCATAAATTTGCCAGGTGGCGTAGCGCCAGGTATCGATGCGTTTATGTAAGTCGTAGCTGACATCGACAACCTGGTAGCTTTTATCTTTTAGCCAGGTGTTAACAGCGCTTTGGATCATGACCCCCATCGTCGCCAGCAGGACGATGACCATGAGAATAAAGAAGCGAGTAATGTTGCCGGGTATCAGGGAAAATTTTTTCGAGGTCATCGTGTGAGAGTACGACTCATGAGTATGGGTAAACGGACTGTTCCACCAAGTTAACCGGGGCAGCGCAGATGCTACGAACAGTATAAAGGTTAACGTCCAAAATCCATACATCTTAATAGCATACAAAGACTTTTTTACCTTAAGATTTACCTTAAACCAACAAGGCCTGCCAGAAGGTACGACCTGATTGATTTTGTACGATTACTTACCATTCCTTCGCGGTAAATCGCACAAAATAACAAAAACTGTAAAAATAAGACTGTAGTCAAACGTAATTTGTTTGATTAATCACCGTTATTTTTTTTTGGGTAGCAGGAAATAATTAAAGATGTGTAAAAATAAGTAAAAAAAACCGGATGCGAAGCATCCGGTTGAAATAGGGGTAAACAGACATTCAGAATTGAATGACGGTAATAAATAAAGTTAATGATGATAGCGGGATTAATTTTAGTCTCAGAGAATAGTTTTGTTTTATCATTCAGTGCTATAGGGGTAGCCCATCATAACTGGTTGATATTAGTATATAATTTTTATTATTTGATTAATAATGCTTATTTTAATGTGCTTTTGGGGCATAAAAAAAGTTCCCTGCTATTTACATTTTGAAATACCTTGTGTGTATTTTGAAACATCTTATGAGTTTTAGTATCATATTCTTGTTGGATTATTCTGCATTTTGCAGCACAATGAAATAGCCGACTGATTAGAAGGGTAATCAGTAAGCAGTGGCAATAATAAAAGGCATATAACAAACAGAGGGTTAATAACATGAAAGTTAAAGTACTGTCCCTCCTGGTACCGGCTCTGCTGGTAGCAGGCGCAGCAAATGCGGCTGAAATCTATAACAAAGATGGCAATAAATTAGACCTGTACGGTAAAATTGACGGTCTGCATTATTTCTCCGACGACAAAAGTCAAGACGGCGACCAGACCTATATGCGTCTGGGCGTCAAAGGCGAAACTCAGATCCATGACCAACTGACCGGTTACGGCCAGTGGGAATACAACGTTCAGGCAAACAACACCGAGAGCTCCAGCGATCAGGCATGGACTCGTCTGGCATTTGCTGGTCTGAAATTCGGCGACGCGGGTTCTTTCGACTACGGTCGTAACTACGGCGTAGTATACGACGTTACTTCCTGGACTGACGTTCTGCCGGAATTCGGCGGCGATACCTATGGTTCCGACAACTTCCTGCAGCAGCGTGCTAACGGCGTTGCAACCTACCGTAACTCTGACTTCTTCGGTCTGGTTGACGGTCTGAACTTTGCTCTGCAATATCAGGGTAAAAACGGTAGCACCAGCGGTGAAGGTTCGACTAACAATGGTCGTGGCTGGAGCAAACAGAATGGCGACGGTTACGGCACTGCTGTGACTTATGATATTTGGGAAGGTATCAGCGCTGGTTTCGCGTACTCTCACTCTAAACGTACCAACGATCAGAACACTACCCCTGCGCTGGGTCGTGGCGACAACGCTGAAACCTATACTGGTGGTCTGAAATATGACGCCAACAACATCTACCTGGCGACTCAGTACACCCAGACCTACAACGCAACTCGCGCTGGCGACCAGGGCTTTGCTAACAAAGCACAGAACTTCGAAGTGGTTGCTCAGTACCAGTTCGACTTCGGTCTGCGTCCGTCCGTTGCTTACCTGCAGTCCAAAGGTAAGGATCTGGAAGGCTACGGCGACCAGGATCTGCTGAAATATGTTGATGTAGGCGCGACTTACTACTTCAACAAAAACATGTCCACCTACGTTGACTATAAAATCAACCTGCTGGATGAAAATAACTTCACTCGTAACGCCGGCATCTCTACCGACGATATCGTTGCTCTGGGTCTGGTTTACCAGTTCTAAGCAAGCTGAAGTTTGAAAAAAGGCGCTGATGGCGCCTTTTTTTATGCCCGGTTTAACCTTGCTGGTGTACTCTTTGGGCCTTAGCCAGAGGAAGCCAATTTTATGGATATCACTTTTTTCCGCGCCGCCCTGTTCGGCGCCTGCGTGTTACTTTCAGGCTGTGATTCAGCCACCTCTCCCCAGACGCCAAAATCCGCCGCCACCGTGCTGGAGGGTAAAACCATGGGTACATTCTGGCGGGTCAGTGTGATAAACATTGATGACGCGAAGGCCGAGGCGCTGCGCCAGAAAGTTCAGGCTCAACTGGATGCCGACGATCGTCTGCTTTCCACCTGGAAGAACGATTCAGCGTTAATGCGCTTTAACCATTCGCCGGGCACTTCTCCCTGGCCGGTCAACGAGGCGATGGCGGATATCGTGACGATGTCGCTGCGAATTGGCGCAAAAACCCATGGCGCAATGGATATCACTGTCGGGCCGCTGGTCAATTTATGGGGCTTTGGCCCGGATAAACAGCCGGTAAAAACGCCGGATCCGCAGCAGATTGCCGCTGCAAAAGCACGCAGTGGCTTACAGCATCTGACGGTGATCAACCAGGCCGGCAAGCAGTTTCTGCAAAAAGACATACCGGATCTGTTTGTCGATCTCTCAACCGTAGGTGAAGGCTATGCCGCCGATCATCTGGCGCGCCTGATGGAGCTGGAGGGGATCTCGCGCTACCTGGTCTCGGTAGGCGGCGCGTTGGTAAGCCGGGGTATGAACGCTGAAGGGCAACCGTGGCGGGTGGCGATCCAGAAACCGACCGATCGTGAAAATGCGGTGCAGGCGATCGTTGATATTAACGGCCGCGGCATCAGTACCTCCGGCAGCTATCGCAATTACTATGAGCTGGACGGCAAGCGCATCTCGCACGTTATCGATCCGCAGACCGGGCGACCTATCGATCATAAACTGGTATCGGTGACCGTTATCGCTCCGACGGCGCTGGAAGCCGACGGCTGGGATACCGGGCTGATGGTGCTGGGGCCCGAAAAAGCGCGGGATGTAGCGCGTGAACAGGGGCTGGCGGTTTATATGATTGTTAAAGATGGGGATGGGTTTAAAACCTGGATGTCGCCGCAGTTCCGCGCTTTCCTCGTCGGCGAAAAAAATTAAACCGCAAGATTTCGGGTTTTTGATAACGGACTTTGGCCCACACTGAAGATACACTTACAGCAGGAGTCCGTTATGAAACCGATAATGATTGATACCGATGAGCATCGCTGGCAGGCGGTATGCGCACGCGATGTTTCCGCCGATGGTCAGTTTGTTTTTGCCGTGCTGACCACCGGCATCTGTTGCCGCCCGTCCTGCCGCTCGCGTCGTGCGCTGCGGGAAAATGTTCGCTTTTACCCCAATGTTGAAACCGCGCAGGCGGAAGGCTTTCGCCCGTGCAAGCGCTGCCAGCCGGAAAAAACCGACCCGCAGCAGCAGAAGGTAGATAAAGTGACTGCCGCTTGTCGTTTGCTGGAGCAGGAGACGCCGATAACGCTGGAAGCGCTGGCACGCCAGTTTGCGGTCAGTCCCTTTCATTTTCACCACATTTTTAAATCTGTCACCGGAATGACCCCTAAAGCCTGGCAACAGGCCTGGCGTGCCCGGCGTTTACGCGAAGCGCTGGGGCAGGGGGAGAAAATTACCACTGCGGCGCTATCCGCTGGTTTTCCGGATAATAGCAGCTACTATCAGCAGGCTGACGCCGCGCTGGGGATGACCGGCCGTCAGTTTCGGCGCGGCGGTGAAAATACCGATATTACCTGGGTATGCGGCGATGGGCCGTTGGGGCGCTGCCTGGTGGCTGAAAGTGAACGGGGAGTATGTGCCGTTCTGCCGGGAGACAACGACGCCTCGCTCTATGAGGAATTAGCCAGCCTGTTTCCCAATGCGCGACTGCATCCGGGGGATGAGGTTTTTCGCCAGCGGGTGGCGCAGGTCTTTTCCCATCTCGATGATCATCGGCAGCCGTTTTCTTTGCCGTTGGATCTGCGCGGCACGGCTTTTCAGCTTCAGGTCTGGCAAACGCTGCGCCAGATCCCCGCGGGGGAGACCCGCAGTTATCGTCAGGTGGCGCAAAGTATTGGCCGTCCCCGTGCGGTGAGGGCGGTGGCCAGCGCCTGTGCCGCCAATAAGCTGGCGCTGGTTATCCCGTGCCACCGGGTCGTTCGCGAGGATGGGGCGCTATCCGGCTATCGTTGGGGGATGGCGCGCAAGGCGTTGCTGCTGGCGCGAGAAGCGCAATCCGAGGAGAACTAATGCTCGATCTTTTTGCCGATACGCCACCGTGGCAGGAGCCACTGGCTCCAGGGGCGATAATTTTACGCCGCTACGCCCGAGAACGCGCTCCGGCGCTTTTGCAGGCAATTATCGATATTGCCAGTCGTTCGCCTTTTCGCCAAATGGTTACCCCTGGCGGCTATACGATGTCGGTCGCGATGACCAATTGCGGCGAGCTGGGCTGGACCACGGATTCGCGCGGCTATCTTTATGCCGGCGACGATCCGCTGACGGGCAAGCGCTGGCCGCCGATGCCGCTGCTTTTTCGCGAGCTGGCCTCAGAGGCCGCGGCAGCGGGCGGCTATGCGCACTTTACCCCGGATGCTTGTCTTATCAATCGTTATCAGCCCGGCACGAAGCTGTCGCTGCATCAGGATAAAGATGAGCGCGACCTGCGAGCGCCGATCGTATCCGTCTCACTGGGGCTTCCGGCGATATTTCAATTTGGCGGCCTGCGGCGTAACGATCCGCTACAGCGGGTGCTGCTGGAGCACGGCGACGTGGTGGTCTGGGGCGGTGAATCACGGCTGTTTTACCACGGTATTCAGCCGCTAAAAGAGGGTATTCACCCAGCTACCGGCTCCTGTCGTTATAATCTCACTTTCCGCCTGGCAGGGAGTAACGAATAAAAATAAGAATTCTTGCTGTCATCGTCGAGCAGTTTAAATGGCTGTCTACTTTTGCTTTCCCGCATTACGAGTTATGGAACTCTCCCGCAGGCTGCTGTTTTTTCCGTCGACTGAATTTCATAACGGTTATTATTTCCGCCTCCTCGCGCTATGCTTAAAGCTTCCGGCCTGCTGGTCTGACAGATATTTTTACAAGGATTGCCTGACCGATGTCCGTTTTGCACAAAAAAAGCGCCAGGTTGCGCGACGAAGAGCGCGCCCGCCTCATTTGGCTACTGAGTACCGATAAAGCCGTCACATCTTCACTGCTGGGTAAATTAACCTTCGCTGAACGCTACGATGACAGCACGCTTGCCGACGATCTGGCTGAAGTGGAAGTGCTGGTTTCACATCTGCCGCCGCCGGACCTTGCCGATGCGCTTGAAGCGCTACCTTATGACGCGCGCAACGCGCTCTGGCGACTGGTGGCGGACGATAAGCGCGGCGAAGTACTGCTGGAGGCGTCGGAAAGCGTCTGGGGCGATCTCATCGAGGAGATGAGCGATCATGACCTGCTGTTTGCGCTACAAAATCTCGATATTGATGAACAGGTCTACCTGCTGCAACACCTGCCGCGCGATCTGACCGGTCGTCTGCTGGCAACGCTACCTGCAGATAAGCGCGCGCGCATCCGCCAGTTGATGCGCTACGCCGACAATACCGTCGGTGCGATCATGGAATTTGAGGTCATCACCGTCCGTCCGGAAGCCACTCTCGCGGCGGTGCAGCGGTACCTGCGGCGGTTAGGTAAAATGCCGGAGAACACCGATAAACTGTTTGTGACGACCCGCAATAAGCTGCTGCTCGGCGAACTCGAGCTGCAAACTATTCTGCTTAACGATGCGCAGAAGCGGGTAGGGGAAGTGATGGAAGGCGATCCGGTGACCTTCCAGCCGCACGAAGACGCAGAAAAAGTGGCGCGTACTTTTGAACGTGATGACTTACTTAGCGCCGCAGTGATTGATGCCGATGGCAAGCTGATGGGGCGTTTAACCATCGATGAGATCGTTGACGTGGTCTATGAAGAGACGGATAACGATTTACGCCGAATGGGCGGTCTGAGCAACGATGACGACGTATTTGCCCCGGTGAGTAAAGCGGTGAAGACCCGCTGGGCCTGGCTGGCGGTAAATTTGTGCACCGCATTTATCGCCTCCCGCGTTATTGATGGTTTCGAGCACACCATTTCCCAACTGGTGGCGCTGGCGTCGCTGATGCCAATTGTCGCTGGGATCGGCGGCAACACCGGCAATCAGACGATCACCATGATCGTGCGGGCGATGGCGCTACAGCATATTCAACGGGGAAGCTTTTCGTTCCTGATCCTGCGTGAAATGGGCGTTGCTCTGATCAATGGGATCGTCTGGGGTGGGATTATGGGGGTTATTACTTGGTGGCTGTATGACGATCCGCAGCTTGGCGGAGTGATGACGTTGGCGATGATGCTCAACCTGCTGATGGCGGCGATGATGGGCGTGATTATCCCGATGGTGATGGTCAGGCTGGGACGCGACCCGGCGGTCGGCTCCAGCGTGATGATCACCGCTATTACTGACACCGGCGGATTCTTTATTTTCCTTGGGCTGGCGACGATTTTTCTGATGTAGTTCGCGCTTTCTTATGCAAGTGGCGGGGGGCAAGGCCATTGAGACCAGGCCTGCGGCAATAGCCGAGACGCGGCTGCGCGCTTTGCCCATTTTGACGTTAACGATGTTCTGACCGATCATTGCGCGCCCGGAGTGACGCTGGCGGTATAAAAAATTCGTAGATTTTAAAAATTTTGGAGTAGCCTCGAAGGCTGCTTACGTGCGGTCGGTCACAAAACTGAGGATAATAGCGCGGGCGCACCTCTGACACCAGTACAAAATGTGATTTTCGACACGCATTTATTAAACATTTTTATAACACATCTCAAAATTAAACTTAAAATTTAAACAATATTTAAAATTTTTTTCTTCAGTGTTACTTTGAAGCCGAGAATCGTTTCACCTGCGCTAAATAAAAAAGCGAGTAAAGTAAGGCTCAAATCCAATGAAGAAAAAGATGGCCGTACCCGGTTCACAAGCGGTTGGCTCCAATAACACTCGGACCAACATCCGCCATGAGCAAGAGACGGATGTATTATTGATTGGCGGCGGTATCATGAGCGCCACGTTGGGAACCTGGCTGCAGGAACTGGAGCCGGATTGGTCTATTACCATGATCGAGCAGATGTCCAGCGTCGCGGAAGAGAGCTCGAACGGATGGAACAACGCGGGCACCGGCCACGCGGCGCTGATGGAATTGAACTACACGCCGCAAACCGCTAACGGTATCAATATCGATAAAGCGGTTGATATCAACGAATCGTTCCAGATTTCTCGTCAGTTTTGGGCCCACCAGGTGACCCGCGGCATTCTGAAAAAGCCTAGATCCTTTATTAACAGCGTGCCGCACATGAGCTTCGTTTGGGGAGAAGACAACGTTAACTTCCTGCGCGCCCGCTATGCGGCTTTACAGCAAAGCGAGCTGTTCCGTGGTATCCGCTATTCTGAAGATCACCAGCAAATTAAACAGTGGGCTCCGTTGGTGATGGAAGGGCGCGATCCGCAGCAGAAGGTGGCTGCTACCCGCTCGGAAGTCGGTACCGACGTTAACTACGGCGAAATCACTCGTCAGTTGATCGCCGGGCTGCAGGCCCACGATAATTTTTCTCTCCAGTTGGGGACGGTAGTCCGTCGCTTTAAGCGCAATGCCGACAAAAGCTGGACCGTAACGGTGGCGGATGCTAACAATCGCCAGCAGAAACGGGTCATCAAAGCTAAATTTATTTTTATCGGCGCTGGCGGCGCTGCGCTGACCCTGTTGCAGGAAACCGGTATTCCGCAAGCGAAAGAGTACGCAGGCTTCCCGGTCGGCGGGCAGTTCCTGGTCTGTGAGAAACCGGAAGTGGTTAGTCACCATCTGGCAAAAGTCTATGGTCAGGCGGAAGTCGGCGCGCCGCCGATGTCGGTTCCACACATTGACACTCGTCTTATCGACGGCAAACGCGTGGTGTTGTTTGGGCCGTTTGCGACTTTCTCAACCCGCTTCCTGAAAAACGGTTCGCTTTGGGATCTGCTGGCTTCCACCAACACGTCGAATATCATGCCGATGCTCAACGTCGGGCTGGATAACTTCGATCTGGTAAAATACCTGATTAGCCAGGTGCTGCAAAAGGACAAAGACCGCCACGCGGCGCTGTGCGAGTACTATCCGGAAGCGCGCAAAGAAGACTGGCGCTTATGGCAGGCAGGCCAGCGTGTGCAGATTATCAAACGTGACAAGAATAATGGCGGTGTTCTGCGGCTGGGAACCGAGGTCGTCAGCGATGACGAAGGCACTGTGGCCGCGCTACTGGGCGCCTCGCCGGGAGCCTCTACCGCTGCGCCGATTATGCTGCAGCTGATGGAAAAAGTGTTCAAAGATAAGGTCAACTCAGCGGAATGGCAGGCGAAACTGAAAGCGATTATACCGAGCTACGGTACGCGTCTGGACGGCAACGCTGCGGAAATTGAAAGGGTGCTGGCGTGGACCAGCGAAGTACTGGAGCTACACTATGAGCCGCTTACGGTGGCTGATGAGGTTCCGCAGGCGGCGCTGAAGCCGCTGCCGGAAGGTAAAACTATCGCTGATATTGCGCTGTAATCTATCGTTCCCGTCATACTTCAGGTTGTATCTGTGCTGGCTTTCCCCTCGGGGCCAACGCCAGCGCTGTTTAAAACAGTTAACCGTTTTGTCCTGAAACTTTAATGACTTCGGGTACCAGGCCCGGCGGCCTGAACCGCCGGACTATATCGCTCGCTATTAACGTTCGACGGCTGTGCCGATTGTTTCGTCTGCTCTCCAGATACGATATTTTACTTCAATATTATCTGGGGTATACACCACGATCGGCAGCCTGCTGTTGTAGCGCAGCATTCCGGCATCACCCAGGCTCGCCATCACAAACTGCCGCTCTTTTTTACCATCCGGGCAGGCCATCATGGTCGAAACTGGTGAAGTGACTTTATCAAATACGTAGTAGTTGTATCCCCAGCCCTCAAGGGTTCTTTTTTCCAGGCGGCCACCAAGGCGATGGCGATTGCAGTCAACCTCCAGCGTCTGACCAATCATCAACTCAACTTTAAACGCGAATTCATCCTGCTGCTGCGGCAGTTGAATCACCTGACGTTTCATCCCTTTCTCCGCTTGCGGGAACGGGGCGACTTTTTCCAGCGGCTGTTCAGCGGCAAGGGCGCTGGTGGAAATGCAGGCAACGGCCAGCAGGGAAACGGCAAAGGTAGTGATTTTTTTCACGTGGCTAATCCTTTTTTATCAATCCTGAACAGCACAAGGATAGCATTTACAGGCTGATTGAATGGTGGTATTTACCGAAATTTTCATAGTTGCCAGTGATAAGTTCTGTTTATAAGCGTTGCAGGACAAAATGGTTAACCGTTTTGAACAGCACTGGCGTTGGCCCCGAGGGGGAAGCCAGCACAGAGGCAACCTGAAGTATAACGGGTATATGTCTAAAAAGTTTTGCAATCCATTTCGTTAGAAGACCCCTGCTATTATTCCTCGCGATTCTTACCCTCTTCTAAAAAATCTTCGTCAATCTCATCGATGTTTCCTGGGTGATTGCGTCCGGACAGAAGGTTCCAGCAGGCGATAAACAGCGCGGCAATCAGCGGACCGACAACAAAGCCGTTGATACCGTAAATTTCCATCCCGCCGATCGTGGTTATCAGGATCAGGTAGTCCGGCATTTTGGTATCTTTGCCAACCAGTAAAGGACGAAGAATATTATCGACCAGGCCGACGATTATCACAAAGAAACCGACGATAAAGGCCCCCTGCCATAGCTGACCGGTCGCGAAGAGATAGATCGCCGCAGGAACCCAGATAATCGCCGAACCCACAGCCGGAATAAGCGACAAAAAGGCCATCAACGCGCCCCACAGGATGCTAGCATCAATCCCCACGATCCAGAACGCCAGTCCTCCAAGCGCGCCCTGTGCAAGCGCAACCGCCACCGTGCCTTTTACCGTTGCCCGGGCGACGGCGGCAAATTTAGCGAAAAGATGCTGTTTAACGTAATTCGATAGCGGCAAGGATTCGAGGATCAGCCTGACCAGGTATGGACCATCTTTTAGCAGGAAAAACAGCAAATAAAGCATGATGCCGAAGCTGATAGTAAAACCGAAGGTTCCTTTACCAATCAGGAATGCGCTACCGGCCAGGTACTGACCTCCTTTTAGCGCAACCTCGGAAAGCTGTCGCTGAATTTGTTCCGCGCTATCAAGATCATGCTCAGAGAGGAAGTGCCTGGCCCATCCTGGCAGGTGAGCAAACAGGTTGGCTACCACGGTCGGGAATTGGGTGTCGTTATGCTGCAGCCTGGTGTAAACCACATTTAACTCGAAGGCCAGCGATGAGAGAATGATCGCCAGTGGAGTGAAGACGATCAGGCAGATAATGATGATTGTCAGCAGTGCCGCCAGGCCGTTGCGCTCGCCGAACCGATCGCGCAGTTTGTTTTTCACCGGGTGGAAGATCACCGCCAGGATTGCTGCCCATAAAATGGCTGAATAATAGGGGGAGAGAACGTCAAAAAAAGCAAGGGTGACGATCAGCACGATCAGGAGAAAAAATCCCTTCGTAAGTCCATTAACTCTCATGTAAATCCTTCAGAAAAATGATGTGTACAGTCAAATAATAGAAGCTTTTCCATACTTTACAATCAGAGCGGTAGCGGTGTTTGGCTTAGATCAGGGAGAGAATATGATATTAAAAAACCCGCGCTGTTTGGGTTACTGTCCCATCTGTTCATCAACCCTGGTAGGAGTAGCAATAAAGAATAAATTTTGTTGATATCAGGTGACAATGCATCACCGTTTTATATAATGAATATAACCAATATATCCAGCATAAGGAGGGGATAATGGCAGTAAAAGCTAACACCGTGCGCCGTGAGGAATCCTTCTTTGACATTAAAACTGTTAACGGTGATGAGTTGCATACTCTGGCGACGCACGCCGATTCGGAGTATTTAGTGATTGATTTAGGCAACATCAGCAGGCGTCATGTTGGGTTCGACAAGACCCTCAAAGTTGCGATGAATGCTGCGGTGAATGCGGTTATCGCATCGATGGGCATTGCGGCGCCGGGTGTAAGAACGCGAAAAGCGGCAGGCACGCCGAGAGGAATGAAATCGGCAGGTGAAGCCGTGAGTCAAGCCGATAAGCAGGGGCGGGCAGAACGTAATGTCCAGCGTCGTGAAGAGCTTAATGCCCATATTCTTGCTGATTCTGAGTGGCTGTCGGCAAAAGAGCTCTCGGATAAAGCGCAGTTCAAAAACACCAACCCCAGCGCCGGGCCTAATCGCTGGAAATCTGCGGGGCGGATATTTGCCTTACAGCTTAACGGAAAAGACCGCTATCCCGGATATGCGCTGGATGAAGGCTATCGCCCTGTACCCGTTGTTAAACAGGTTATCTCCTTATTTGGAGAGAAAAAAACGCCCTGGGGACTGGCTATCTGGTTCGGTTCTGCCAACAGCTGGCTGGGGGGTAAAAAACCAAAGGATGTGCTGACAACGATGCCAGGCCGGGTGCTGCAGGCGGCGCAGGCTGAGCTGGATGGAGGGGCGCATGGCTGATCCTGATGACGCAGGGCAGATTGAACGAAAAGTACCAGCGCCGAAGGAAAAGCTTAGCGCTAATTTTGCGAGCTGGGCTGCCGGAAAACCGATTTACAGGATCCATTCATCCCAATTCACCGCGACGCAATTTAATCCTGGTCTGGGAAGTGCACGTTTTAGCCCAATGAGTAATGGTGTGCCGACACTGTATGGTGGCGTCAGCATCAACGTGGCGATTATGGAAACCGTGTTTCACGACCTGCCCGTTGACTCTGCCGGGGTTCCTTTCGATTTGGGCCGGCTGGAAGGGAAGGTTCATTCCGTCGTTAAGCCTGTTTTGGATCTGAATCTGGTCGATTTGAATCCCAAAACGTTACGGAGAATGGGCGTAAAGCGGTCAGAACTTCTTGATTCCCCGGCAGAGCAGTATGTATTTACGCAAGAATATTCTGTCGCTATCTATAACGCTCACCCGGATGCGCACGGGTTACAGTGGTCATCCCGGCAACATGGCGACACCGCGCTGATGTTATTTGGCGATCGGGTAACGGCGGAGCAACTGAAGGTGGAGACGGAGTCTGAACCTGTTCTGGCGTCAGAGACTCTTCTGGCGTTGATTGAGGAGGAGGCGGATCAGCTTGGCATTATTTTAATCGAGCCTTATGGCGGTGATG
>DASYFN010000125.1:0-10822 GCA_036498385.1 Klebsiella sp. | reverse complement strand
CCGTTATCTTTTTCATCGGCCAGGATATCCAGCAGCGCTTTTTCCGAGTCGCCGCCCAGCGGCGTATCCACCGAGGTAATACGCTCGTTCAGACGCAACATCCGGCTCACGTCATCAACCGGCTTATCGAGCTGTTCGGCTATCTCTTCCGCGCTTGGCTCGTGGTCCAGTTTGTGGGACAACTCGCGTGCAGTACGCAGATAGACGTTCAGCTCTTTGACAATATGGATCGGTAAACGAATAGTACGGGTTTGGTTCATGATTGCCCGTTCAATCGTTTGACGAATCCACCAGGTCGCATAAGTCGAAAAACGGAACCCACGTTCCGGGTCAAACTTTTCAACTGCGCGAATCAGCCCCAGGTTACCTTCTTCAATCAGATCCAGCAGAGCCAAACCGCGATTGCCATAACGGCGGGCGATCTTGACGACCAGACGCAGGTTACTTTCGATCATCCGGCGGCGTGATGCAACGTCACCACGCAGCGCGCGGCGGGCAAAATAAACCTCTTCTTCGGCTGTCAGCAGTGGGGAATAACCAATCTCGCCTAAGTAGAGTTGCGTCGCATCGAGCACCCGCTGGGTCGCTCCCTGCGAAAGAAGATCTTCCTCAGCCAGATCGCTATCACTGGGTTCCTCTTCCACCAAGGCTTTTTCATCAAAAACCTCGACTCCGTTCTCATCAAATTCCGCGTCTTCATTTAAATCATGAACTTTCAGCGTATTCTGACTCATAAAGATGGCTCCTACCCGTGATCCCTGAGCAAAGCACCTTCGCTAAATATCACTCGAAGGACGCCCGGACGATAACTTTTATGCCCCAATAAAGAAGACATCGTTGCCGCCCTGGCGCCTTTCTTAGTGATAGAGAGCTGATCCGTGCTTTGCCAAATTATCGCTGCGGTAAATACTGCAGCGGGTTGACGGATTTCCCCTTGTAACGAATTTCAAAATGCAAACGTGTAGAACTTGTACCTGTGCTACCCATGGTAGCGATTCTCTGCCCCGCCTTGATATCTTGTTGCTCTTTTACCAGCATCGTATCGTTATGTGCGTAGGCACTCAGGTAATCATCGTTATGTTTGATGATAATAAGATTACCGTAACCGCGCAGTGCGTTACCGGCATAGACGACGCGCCCATCTGCGGTCGCGACAATAGCCTGTCCTTTACTGCCTGCAATATCAATTCCTTTATTGCCGCCTTCGGCACCACTAAAGTTCTCGATAATCTTGCCATCAGTCGGCCAGCGCCATGAAGAGATCGGCGAACTGGTTGACGTACTGCTTGCAGTCGATTGGGTTGTGTTGACCGCTGGAGCCGTAACTGGCGCGACGGTTGTCGTCGTCGCAGGACTGTTATTCGGCAACATCTTATTAGCACCCTGTTCACCTGAAGTTTCAGAATACGTAATAGTTGGTTGGGACGCAACCACTGCGGTGGGTTTTTGTGCAGAATTTGCGCTTAACATCCCGCCGCCGCTGGCCTTCGCACTGGCCTGGGCAACAGGATTATCACCGGTGATTGGCTGACCAGAAGCATTGCCAACCTGCAACGTCTGACCGACGTTCAGAGCATATGGCGCCGGGATATTATTACGCTGCGCCAGGTCACGAAAGTCGTTCCCGGTGACCCATGCAATATAGAACAGCGTGTCGCCGCGTTTAACAGTATAGGTGCTGCCGCCGGTATAGCTACCTTTCGGAATATCGCCATACTTACGGTTGTAGACAATTTTGCCATTCACCGTTTGTACCGGCTCCTGAGCCATTGGCTGAATCTGAGTGGGCTGCGTCTGTAGCGGTTGAGTTTGTACCGGGCGCGCCTGCGGAACGTTATTTGACGGAGGCGTGATCAGCATTCCGGAATTAGTGCTGGAAGACGAAGCCCCGCCAACCGAGTTGACTGGCGCAGGCGGATTGCTGGAATTGCTACAGCCAGCCAGCCAGAGTGACACCAGTGACAAAGTCGCCATGCGGCTTAAGGTAAATTTTGGGCTTCCCGCGCTCATTTATCCCCCAGGAATATGTTAACTACTAATATCTTGCTCACCGGGCTGCGCCCGGCCAGGACACGAAAAATGCGTCCACCCTATGCCTAAATACAGGCAAAAAAACCTGGAATAATCCAGGTTCAGGCCAACTCCCCTTTAATGAGGGGAACAAAGCGCACGGCTTCAACAGTATCAATGACAAACTCGTTGCTGTGTCGACGGATCCGCTTCAGAAACTGGTGCTCTTCACCTACCGGCAGCACCAGTACGCCCCCCTCGTCCAGTTGCGCCAGCAGTGCGGCCGGAATTTCCGGCGGCGCTGCGGTAACAATAATCGCGTCGAACGGCGCGCGTGCCTGCCAACCTTGCCATCCATCACCGTGACGGGTTGAAACATTATGTAAATCAAGTTGTTTAAGGCGGCGGCGCGCTTGCCACTGCAAACTCTTAATTCGCTCAACCGAGCAAACGTGGTGCACCAGATGCGCCAGGATCGCCGTCTGATAGCCAGAACCGGTGCCAATTTCGAGCACCCGAGACTCCGGCGTTAGCATCAGAAGCTCAGTCATCCGCGCCACCATATAAGGTTGCGAGATGGTTTGCCCCTGGCCAATTGGCAATGCCGTGTTTTCCCACGCCTTATGTTCAAAGGCTTCATCAACAAACTTTTCTCGCGGCACCTGGGCGATAGCGTTCAGCACGCGATCGTCAATAATGCCCTGAGTACGGAGTTGATTGAGAAGACTTCCAACACGTTTACTTACCATTTCGTATCCACCCCAACGCGATCCAGCCAGCCGCTAACCACCTCATGTGCGCCATGGGCGGTTAAATCGACATGAAGCGGAGTAACCGAAACATAGCCTTCATCCACTGCGGCAAAATCGGTATCCGGCCCGGCATCGTACTTTTCGCCCGGAGGACCGATCCAGTACAGGGTATTACCGCGCGGATCTTTCTGCGGGATCACCTGATCGGAAGGATGACGACTGCCGCAACGGGTAACGCGTATGCCTTTAATCTGCTCAAGGGGCAGATCCGGCACATTGATATTGAGAATGCGCCCGGTGCGCAGCGGCTCGCGACTTAAAGCCCGCAGAATAGAGCAGGTGACCGCAGCGGCGGTATCATAATACTGATAACCGTTTAGCGAGACAGCCAGCGCCGGAAAGCCCAGATGACGGCCTTCCATCGCGGCGGCTACAGTACCGGAATAGATGACGTCGTCACCAAGGTTGGGTCCGGCGTTAATGCCGGAGACCACGATATCCGGACGCGGCCGCATCAGGGCGTTCACGCCGAGGTAAACACAGTCCGTCGGCGTGCCCATCTGCACGGCAATATCGCCATTATCAAAAGTGAAAGTGCGTAGCGAAGACTCCAGCGTCAGGGAATTCGATGCTCCGCTGCGGTTACGATCGGGTGCAACTATCTGAACCTCAGCGAATTCCCGTAAGGCCTTCGCCAGGGTCTGAATGCCCGGCGCATGGATCCCGTCATCGTTACTCAGCAATATTCGCATAGTCACCCGTTGTATTGATAAGCTCCCTTACTACGCTGGTGGCGAAGCTGCCCGCTGGCAGCCAGAAACGCAGTTCAACGGTAACGTCATCCCACCAGTTCCAGCTCATCTGCTGGGGATAAAGCAGCATCGCCCGTCGCGCGGCCTCTACTTTTTCACGCACCAGCAGCGCCTGTAGCTGCGTCTCTTCAACCACTGCCGCCTGTTCGGCGGCCAGCGCATCCCGTTGGCTTCCCCAGTCGCCGCAGCCCACGAGCGCAGCGGTGATCATCAACTCGCGGTTATCTACCCGAGCCTGGAGTTCCGTCAGTTCTTCAGAGCTCGCAACGAACCAGCTTCCGCGCCCCGCTAATTGTAGCGCATCGCCATCAACAACCTGATTAAATTCCGGTTTTTTTAATCTAATACCAACCTGTTGATTAAACAATGCGCTGCGGGCCGCCGACAACCAAAAACTGCGTTTATTGCGATCGCGTACCGGCGCGCCGCTCTCGGCCCAGCGCAGCGCGCCCTGCAGGTTACTGCCGCCGATACCAAAACGCTGGGCACCAAAATAGTTTGGTACGCCATGTTCAGCAATGGCCTGTAAACGCTTTTCGAGATCCTCGCGGGCGCTGATTTCGCGCAGTATCAGCGTAAACTGGTTCCCCTTCAGCGCCCCAGGGCGAAGCTTGCGCTTATGGCGCGCGTATTCCAGTACCTGACAGCCTTCAAGCTGAAATTTGCTCAGGTCAGGCATCTCTTTGCCCGGCACTCTGGCGCACAGCCACTGTTCCGTCACCGCGTGTTTGTCCTTCTGCCCGGCAAAGCTCACTTCACGTGCATGAATTTTAAGGAATTTCGCCAGCGCGTCAGCAACGAACCGCGTATTGCAGCCGTTTTTCAGGATCCTCACCAGCACATGCTCGCCTTCGCCATCAGGCGCAAAACCGAGGTCCTCAACCACCACAAAATCTTCCGGGTTCGCTTTTAGCAGACCCTGACTCAGCGGTTTGCCATGCAACCAGGTAAGCTCATCAAAAGCAATCATTTCTCTGCCTTACACAGCAAAGCCACCGCTTCACAGGCGATGCCTTCGCCGCGGCCGGTAAAGCCCAGCTTTTCAGTAGTGGTGGCTTTGACGTTAACATCGTCCATATGACAGCCAAGGTCTTCGGCAATAAAGACGCGCATCTGGGGAATATGCGGCAGCATTTTCGGCGCCTGGGCGATGATGGTGACATCAACGTTGCCAAGGGTATAGCCCTTCGCCTGGATCTGCCGCCACGCTTCGCGCAGCAGTTCGCGGCTGTCAGCGCCTTTAAAAGCCGGGTCGGTATCCGGAAACAGTTTGCCGATGTCGCCCAGCGCTGCCGCGCCGAGCAGCGCATCGGTCAGCGCATGCAGCGCGACGTCACCATCGGAATGCGCCAGCAGCCCTTTTTCGTAAGGTACGCGCACGCCGCCAATAATGATTGGGCCTTCCCCCCCAAAAGCGTGTACGTCAAAACCGTGTCCAATTCGCATTAAGCCTTCTCCTGTTGTCGGGAACGGGTAAGGTAAAATTCAGCCAGCGCCAGATCTTCCGGGCGCGTCACTTTAATATTATCAGCTCGTCCGGCAACCAGTTCAGGATGGAAGCCGCAGTACTCCAGCGCCGAGGCTTCGTCGGTGATGGTCGCGCCTTCATTAAGCGCCCGCGTCAGGCAATCAACAAGCAGTTCGCGAGGGAAAAATTGCGGCGTCAGCGCATGCCATAAATCGTTACGCTCAACGGTATGGGCAATAGACGCCCTGCCCGGCTCCGCACGCTTCATCGTGTCGCGAACCGGAGCGGCCAGAATACCGCCCGTACGGCTGGTTTCGCATAATTGAAGCAGGCGGCTGAGATCGTCCTGATGCAGGCAGGGGCGCGCTGCATCGTGCACCAGCACCCAATCGGCCTCGCCAAGAACCTTCAGGCCAGCGAGGACGGAATCTGCGCGTTCTGTACCGCCATCAACGACGGTGATTTGGGAATGGTTCGCCAACGGCAGTTGGCTAAAGCGCACATCGCCCGGGCTGACGGCAATGACCACCCGCTGTATACGCGGGTTTGCCAGCAGCGCGGCGACCGCGTGCTCGAGAATCGTTTTGTTACCGATTGAGAGATATTGCTTAGGGCATTCCGTTTGCATGCGGCGGCCAAAACCGGCTGCCGGCACCACGGCGCAAATGCCCGGAAAAGTGGCTGCCATGTTGTCATCCTGGGCCTGTTTATCGATTATTCTGCTGTTGCCCCAAAGTCTGGTTGCGTTTTGACGCATCCGGCACCAGACGATAAAACGTTTCGCCCGGGCGGATCATACTGAGTTCATTGCGTGCACGCTCTTCGATAGCCTCCTGACCGCCGTTGAGATCGTCAATTTCGGCGAACAGCTGATCGTTGCGTGCTTTTAATTTAGCGTTAGTTGCCTGCTGCGCGGAGACATCGTCATTAACCCGGCTATAGTCGTGCAGACCATTTTTGCCGAACCACAGCGAGTACTGCAGCCAGACCAGCAAAGCCAGTAACAGCAGCGTTAGTTTACCCATCCTGCCCCCTGAAAAACGGCATCATCATCCCATAACTCGCCCGAGTTCTCTACTCTGGCGCGCGGACGACGCCGCGTAACGCGGGGACTGTACCACATTTTTACCGTTGATACCCAGGCTAGATTCATTCGTAAAAGAGACTACCCGAGTAGCCAGAAGAACAGCAGACCAAACATCAGTCCGACGATCAAAATCGTCGCGCAGACGCTGTACTGAAGTTTACCGTCCATCAGTGAATGCAACGCGATGCCAACCACCACGGCAACCGGCATTAATGCCAGGAAGAACGGCCAGGTATAGAGGAAAAAAAATAGCGTGTTACTGCCATAGATCAGGAAGGGAATACCCAGCGCCAGCAACCATGAAATAAAGCCAACGACAGCGCCCGACAGAGACCAGGTGGTCTCGTCACCGGCTGCCGGCGGCGGTTCTGAACGAATGATACTGATGTTCTGGGTATTGCGCATATCGAATCCTGTTGACCTGGCGACCGGCATCCATTGATGATGCCGCTGCCGTTTCAGGATCTGATAATATCGCTCTGTCGTAGCAGGTCTAATAATTGGTGCACCAAATTTGTTACCAATTGTTCACCGTCAAGGTGAATTTCAGCCCTCTCCGGGGATTCATAAACTGAATCAATGCCGGTAAAGTTCCGCAATTCCCCCGCTCGCGCTTTCTGGTACAGGCCTTTCGGATCTCGCGCTTCACAGATGGACAACGGCGTATCGACAAAGACTTCGATAAAGCGCCCTTCCCCCAAACGTTCGCGCACCATTTGCCGCTCTGCACGATGCGGAGATATAAATGCTGTCAATACAACCAGCCCGGCATCGACCATCAGCTTCGCCACTTCACCCACGCGGCGAATGTTTTCTTTGCGGTCATCGTCGCTGAATCCAAGATCGCTGCACAAACCGTGGCGCACATTATCGCCATCAAGCAGGTAGGTGCTGATGCCGAGCTGATGCAGTGCTTCCTCCAGCGCGCCAGCCACGGTGGATTTACCGGAGCCGGAAAGCCCGGTAAACCACAGCACCACGCCGCGATGGCCGTGATGCTGCTCGCGCTGCTCCTGAGTGACAGGATGCGCATGCCAGACGACGTTTTCATCATGCCGGGCCATTACTTGCCTCCCAGCAGATCGCGGGCGTCCCAGTGCGGGAAGTGCTTACGAATAAGCTGGTTCAGCTCAAGCTCAAACGCGCTGTATTGCGAAGCGCTCGCCTGCGCCTGTTCGTTCGGTTCACGTACCATACCTGCGCCAACGGTAACGTTGGTCAAGCGGTCGATAAAGATCAATCCCCCGGTGACCGGGTTATCCTGGTATTTATCCAGCACCAGCGGCTCGTCGAAAGTCAGATCGACCAGTCCAATGCCGTTTAGCGGCAGCGACTCCACTTCGCGCTGGGTCAGGTTGTTGATATCCACCTGGTAGCGAACACCATCAACGCGGGCGCGAGTCTTCTTACCGGCGATCTTAATGTCGTAGCTCTGACCCGGGGTCAGCGCCTGCTCCGCCATCCACACCACATCGATGCTGGCGCTCTGTACCGCAGGCAGAGAGACCGCCGCGTCCACCAGCAGGTCGCCGCGACTGATATCAATTTCATCCTTCAGCACGATAGTGATCGCTTCCCCCGCCGCCGCTTCTGGCAGGTCGCCGTCAAAGGTGACGATGCGCGCAACAGTGGATTCCACGCCCGATGGCAACACCTTCAGACGTTGCCCTACGCTCACGCTACCGGAGGCAACCGTACCGGAAAAACCGCGGAAGTCGAGGTGCGGGCGGTTGACATACTGCACCGGGAAGCGCAGCGGCTGGCTTTCCACCACACGCTGAATCTCAACGGTTTCCAGCACTTCCAGCAGCGTCGGACCGCTGTACCACGGCATGTTATCGCTCTGGCTGGCGACATTGTCCCCTTCCAGCGCGGAAAGCGGAACAAAGCGAATGTCGAGATCGCCCGGCAGTTGTTCAGCAAAGGTCAGGTACGCTTCGCGGATGGTGTTAAACGTCTCTTCACTGAAATCGACGAGATCCATTTTGTTTACCGCCACCACCAGGTGTTTGATCCCCAGCAGCGTCGAGATAAAGCTGTGGCGACGAGTCTGATCGAGCACACCTTTGCGGGCGTCGATCAGCAGGATCGCCAGTTCACAGGTTGACGCGCCGGTCGCCATGTTACGGGTGTACTGTTCGTGCCCCGGGGTATCGGCGATGATGAACTTGCGCTTCTCGGTAGAGAAGTAGCGGTAGGCGACGTCGATGGTAATACCCTGCTCGCGTTCGGCCTGCAGGCCATCCACCAGCAGCGCCAGATCCAGTTTTTCGCCCTGAGTGCCGTGACGCTTGCTGTCGTTATGCAGCGAAGAGAGCTGATCTTCATAAATCTGCCGGGTATCGTGCAGCAGTCGGCCAATCAGCGTGCTTTTGCCGTCATCGACGCTGCCGCAAGTCAGAAAGCGCAGCAGACTTTTGTACTGCTGGGCGTGCAGATAGGCTTCGACACCGCCTTCATCGGCAATTTGTTGTGCAATAGTGGTATTCATGGCGGCTCCTTAGAAATAACCCTGACGTTTCTTCAGCTCCATGGAGCCTGCCTGGTCGCGGTCAATCACGCGCCCCTGCCGTTCGCTGGTGGTCGACACCAGCATCTCTTCGATGATCTCCGGCAACGTTTGCGCGTTGGATTCCACCGCGCCGGTCAGCGGCCAGCAGCCAAGGGTACGAAAGCGTACCATCTGTTTTTTGATCATCTCGCCAGGCTGCAAATTGATGCGATCGTCATCGATCATCATCAGCATACCGTCGCGCTCCAGCACCGGGCGCTCTGCCGCCAGGTACAGCGGAACAATTTCAATATTTTCCAGATAGATGTACTGCCAGATATCCAGCTCGGTCCAGTTGGAAAGCGGGAACACGCGGATGCTTTCGCCTTTGTTAACCTGGCCGTTATAGTTGTGCCACAGCTCCGGGCGCTGGTTTTTCGGGTCCCAGCGGTGGAAGCGGTCACGGAAGGAGTAGATACGCTCTTTGGCGCGAGACTTCTCTTCATCGCGACGCGCGCCGCCGAACGCGGCATCGAAGCCGTATTTGTTCAGCGCCTGCTTGAGACCTTCGGTTTTCATGATATCGGTATGTTTGGCGCTGCCGTGGACGAACGGGTTAATCCCCATTGCCACCCCTTCCGGGTTTTTGTGCACCAGCAGCTCACAACCGTAGGCTTTCGCAGTACGGTCACGGAACTCGTACATTTCGCGGAATTTCCAGCCGGTATCGACGTGCAGCAGCGGGAACGGCAGGGTGCCAGGATAAAACGCTTTACGCGCCAGATGCAGCATCACGCTGGAATCTTTGCCGATGGAGTACATCATCACCGGGTTAGAGAATTCGGCGGCCACCTCACGAATGATATGGATGCTTTCCGCCTCCAGTTGTCGCAGATGAGTGAGTCGTTTTTGATCCATAACCATTCCTTAAGCAAATTAACCACCGAAGCCCTGAAAGCTTCCGAGGGTGTCGTATGTTGAAACCAGGCGCGCTGCGAATGTCGCGGCACCAGCAGCGGAGAGCGGTCGACGATTGCAGGACGCACAAGTCCTGACGATCGCCAACATTGACCAACCGGTCGCGCACGTTGCAACAACTCTCTTACAATCAGCAATAGAGCGACTATAGGGTGCGGTTTAAAGCAAATGAAATTACGAAATGGAATGAGTTGTTACTCAAAAGAATAACGACCTGGGAAAGCAAATATCAAAAAGTGCTTAACACGTGGTTTTTCCACCATTTAAGAGTAATTAAAATTGTTTAACCACGGTCACAGTTTCATACTATGCGGGTAAAATTGTTTTAAGTACTCAAGGACCCCTTATGTTTTCCGCATTGTGCCGCCGCCTGCTTCCCCTGGCGTTGGGCGCAGGTTTTGTCTTCTCCGCCCCCCCGGCATTCAGCGCCCTGGGCGAAACCGCCAATGCCCAGGCTCGTCATATCGCCACCTTTTTTCCCGGTCGAATGACCGGCTCGCCCGCCGAGATGCTGTCGGCTGATTATCTGCGCCAGCAGTTCACACAAATGGGCTATAAGAGCGATATTCGCAGTTTTAATACGCGTTATATTTACACCAACAAAGATAAACGCAAAAACTGGCAAAACGTCACCGGCAGTACGGTTATCGCCGCGCATGTGGGGGAAAATCGCCAGCAGATTATTATCATGGCCCATCTCGATACCTACGCGCCGCAAACCGATGCCGACGTGGAGAATAGCCTCGGCGGTCTGACGCTGCAGGGGATCGATGATAACGCCCTTGGCCTGGGGGTCATGCTGGAACTTGCTGAGCGGTTAAAAAACGTCCCAACCCGTTACGGTATTCGTTTCGTTGCCACCAGCGGCGAAGAAGAAGGTCGCCTTGGCGCGCAGAGTATGCTCAAACGCATGAGCGACGCGGAGAAGAAAAACACCCTACTGGTGATTAATCTGGATAACCTGGTAATAGGCGATAATCTCTATTTTAATAGCGGCCGCAGCACGCCAGTGTCGGTACGTAAGCTTACCCGCGACCGGGCGCTGGCTATCGCCCGTAGCAAAGGGATTAGCGCCTCCAGTAATCCCGGCCTGAATCCTGTTTACCCAAAAGGTACCGGCTGCTGTAATGATGCCAGCGTATTTGACGAGGCCGGGATCCCGGTATTATCCGTCGAGGCCACTAACTGGTCGCTGGGGCGCAAAGATGGCTACCAGCAGCGCGC
>DASYFN010000124.1:0-31323 GCA_036498385.1 Klebsiella sp. | reverse complement strand
TTACCGCTACCTTCAGTAAAGTGAACGTTAACCAGAATCTGCGGGAACATTTTCATTCCACTGCACAGGTCATGCAGGCTCATATGGTTACGCACCATCGCCGCCACGACCTGCAGGCTGGCGACAATCCCATCACCCGTAGTGGTTTTATCCAGTAGGATCACATGACCAGAGTTTTCTGCGCCAATGCGCCAGCCTTTCTCCTGCAGTTTCTCCAGCACATAACGGTCACCCACTTTCGCGCGAGCAAAAGGAATGCCCAGTTGTTTGAGCGCCAGTTCAAGGCCCATGTTGCTCATGAGCGTCCCGACAGCACCGCCCCGCAACTGCCCCTGACGCAGGCCCTCACGGGCAATGATATAGAGGATCTGATCACCATCGACTTTATTGCCTTCATGGTCCACCATAATGACTCGATCGCCGTCCCCATCATAAGCAATACCCAGGTCGGCTTTTTCCGCCAGCACACGCGCCTGCAGAGCACGAACATCCGTCGCCCCAACCTCTTCATTGATGTTGAGACCATCAGGCTCACAGCCCATCGCAATAACCTGAGCGCCCAACTCGCGGAAAACACTCGGCGCAATATGATAAGTTGCCCCGTGAGCGCAATCGACCACCATTTTCAAAGCATTGAGGCTCAACTCGTTCGGGAAGGTACCTTTGCAAAACTCGATATAGCGACCAGCTGCGTCGACGATACGACTGGCTTTCCCCAGCTCGGCAGAATCCACGCAGGTAAGCTCTTTTTCCATTTCGGCTTCAATGGCTTCTTCAACCTCATCCGGAAGCTTAGTCCCTTCGATAGAGAAGAATTTGATGCCATTGTCATAGAACGGATTATGTGAAGCGGAAATCACAATCCCTGCTTCCGCGCGGAAAGTGCGTGTCAGATAGGCAATTGCTGGCGTTGGCATCGGGCCGGTAAAAGAAGCGGATAACCCCGCGGCAGCCAGGCCAGCCTCCAGTGCGGACTCCAGCATATAGCCTGAAATACGGGTGTCTTTACCAATAATAATCTTCCGTGAACCGTGGCGCGCCAGCACCTTACCTGCCGCCCAGCCCAGTTTTAATACAAATTCTGGCGTTATTGGCGCATCGCCTACGCGGCCACGAATACCATCAGTACCAAAATATTTGCGGTTACTCATAACGTTTATTTTCCTTAGCGGCCAGGGTAGCTTCCACCACGCGCAGCGCTTCTACTGTTTCTTTGACATCATGGACGCGAATAATCTGCGCGCCCTGTATTGCGGCAATGACTGCGCAAGCCAGGCTGCCATTCAGGCGTTCCGTCGGCCCGACATTAAGCAACTGACCTACCATCGATTTACGCGACATACCCACCAGCAACGGAAGGCCGAAATGATGGAACTCGCCAAGTCGGGCAAGCAGTTCATAATTATGAGAAAGATTTTTACCGAAACCGAATCCCGGGTCGAGCAACAATTTATCTTTTGCGATACCAGCCCGTTCGCAACGCGCAATATGCTCGACAAAAAAACGCTCAACGTCTGCAAAGACGTTCGAGTACTTCGGGGCATCCTGCATCGTCTTCGGCTGCCCCTGCATATGCATCAGACACACCGGCAAGCCAGTTTCTGCTGCAGCGTCCAGCGCTCCCGGTTCGGTAAGCGAACGGATATCATTGATAATATGCGCGCCAACTCGCGCTGACTCGCGAATCACCTCTGGTTTTGAGGTATCAACGGAAATCCAGACTTCAAAGCGCTGGGCAATCGCTTCTACCGTCGGGATCACCCGTGACAGCTCTTCCTCAACGCTGACATCTGCCGCCCCCGGACGCGTCGATTCCCCACCGATATCAATGATAGTCGCCCCGGCATTGATCATCAGATTGGCATGTTTAACAGCTTCGACCAGCGTGTTGTGAGTTCCGCCGTCAGAGAACGAATCCGGGGTAACGTTAAGAATACCCATCACGTGTGGGTGAGAGAGATCGAGGGTTGAGCCCTGGGCTACAAGTTTCATCGCTAAATCCCTGAGTCAGAGAAAAATTGAAAAAGAAAAACCCCGGAGCAAACGCTCAGGGGTTTTAGAAAAGCACAACAACATCAATAACGGCTAACTTATTTGTCGCCCAGCTGTTCTGACATGGTATTGCCCGGGTTTGGCGTACGCGGTTCATCAACCGGACGCGGAGCTTGAGGCGTGCCATTGTTGTCAGAATTGTTGGACGAACCTGGTTCTTCCCAGCCAGCTGGCGGGCGAACATCGCGGCGAGCCATCAGGTCATCAATCTGCGGGGCGTCGATGGTCTCATATTTCATGAGCGCATCTTTCATCGCGTGCAGGATATCCATGTTATCGTTCAGGAGCTGGCGGGCGCGATTGTAGTTACGCTCAATGAGAGACTTCACTTCCTGGTCGATAATACGAGCCGTTTCATCAGACATATGCTTCGCTTTCGCGACGCTGCGGCCAAGGAATACTTCACCTTCTTCTTCGGCATACAGCAACGGGCCAAGTTTGTCAGAGAAGCCCCACTGGGTCACCATGTTACGCGCCAGGTTGGTCGCGACTTTAATGTCGTTCGACGCACCAGTAGAAACACGCTCTACGCCGTAGATAATCTCTTCCGCCAGACGACCGCCGTACAGGGTAGAAATCTGGCTTTCCAGCTTCTGACGGCTGGCGCTGATCGCGTCGCCTTCAGGCAGGAAGAAGGTCACACCCAGTGCGCGACCGCGCGGAATAATCGTCACTTTGTGCACCGGATCGTGTTCCGGCACCAGACGGCCGATAATCGCATGGCCCGCTTCGTGATACGCGGTGGACTCTTTCTGAGCTTCCGTCATCACCATGGAGCGACGTTCCGCACCCATCATGATTTTGTCTTTCGCTTTCTCGAATTCAACCATCGATACAACGCGCTTGTTGCCACGAGCAGCGAACAGCGCCGCTTCGTTCACCAGGTTTGCCAGGTCAGCACCGGAGAAGCCAGGCGTACCGCGGGCGATAATTGCCGCGTCGATATCCGGCGCCAGCGGTACGCGGCGCATATGTACTTTCAGGATCTGTTCACGACCGCGAACATCCGGCAGCCCCACCACAACCTGACGGTCAAAGCGGCCTGGACGCAGCAACGCAGGGTCAAGAACGTCCGGACGGTTGGTTGCCGCGATAACGATGATACCTTCGTTACCTTCGAAGCCATCCATCTCTACCAGCATCTGGTTCAGCGTCTGTTCACGTTCATCGTGCCCACCGCCCAGACCTGCACCACGCTGGCGGCCTACGGCGTCGATTTCATCGATAAAGATAATGCACGGTGCCGCTTTCTTGGCCTGTTCAAACATGTCGCGCACGCGGGATGCGCCAACACCAACGAACATTTCAACGAAGTCAGAACCGGAAATCGTAAAGAATGGAACCTTTGCTTCACCTGCTATGGCTTTTGCCAGCAAGGTTTTACCGGTACCCGGAGGGCCGACCATCAGGACACCTTTCGGAATTTTACCGCCCAGCTTCTGGAAACGGCTCGGTTCGCGCAGGTATTCAACCAGTTCACCCACTTCTTCTTTCGCTTCGTCACAACCGGCGACATCGGCAAAAGTGGTTTTGATCTGGTCTTCCGTCAGCATGCGCGCTTTGCTCTTACCGAACGACATGGCACCTTTGCCACCGCCGCCCTGCATCTGGCGCATAAAGAAGATCCAGACGCCGATTAGCAACAGCATCGGGAACCATGAAATGAAGATAGAAGCCAACAGACTTGGCTCTTCCGGTGGTTCGCCAATCACTTTGACGTTTTTCGTCAACAGGTTATCAAGCAGCTTCGGATCATTAACCGGAATGAAAGTCGTGTAACGGTTACTATCTTTCTTGGTAACGTTGATCTCACGTCCGTTGATACGCGCTTCGCGAACCTGGTCCTGATTGACCTCTTGCAGGAAGGTTGAATAATCTACCTTACGGCCATTCGACTCGCTGGGCCCAAAGCTCTGGAAAACGGACATCAGCACAACGGCAATGACCAGCCAGAGTATTAGGTTTTTCGCCATGTCACTCAAGGGATTAACCTCTTATTACAACTGTGTTAAAAACAGCGTCAGGATACTCTATATCCAGCGTCTTTCAAACTTTCGTTTGAAATCTGCCGGTTATGGTTTACGCCCGGTCGCTACAATATACACTTCACGCGAACGGGCGCGAGAAGAGTCCGGCTTACGAACTTTGACCTTCGTAAACAGGGAGCGAATCTCTCTTAGATACTCATCGAAGCCTTCGCCCTGGAACACCTTCACTACAAAACTACCACCTGGCGCTAATACATCACGAGCCATTCCAAGTGCCAGTTCCACCAGATACATGGCCCGGGGAATATCCACCGCCGGTGTTCCACACATATTTGGCGCCATATCGGACATGACAACTTGTACTTTACTGTCACCTACACGCTCAAGTAACGCTTTCAGGACTAATTCATCACGAAAATCGCCCTGAAGGAAGTCCACACCAACGATTGGATCCATAGGTAAAAGATCGCACGCAATGATGCGGCCGCTGTTACCGATCTGCGTAACCGCATATTGCGACCAGCCACCGGGTGCAGCACCGAGGTCAACAATTGTCATCCCCGGTTTAAAAATCTTGTCACTTTGCTGTATTTCATCAAGTTTAAACCAGGCACGGGAACGTAACCCCTTTTTCTGTGCCTGCTGAACATATTTATCGCTAAAGTGTTCCTGAAGCCACCGACTTGAGCTGGCAGAACGCTTTTTACCTGTCATTTAACATTCCCATTTCGGGTTCATCGTACTTCGCGACGTAAAAATCGACGCGGTAGTTTGGCGATATATGGGAGATGGCGGTAGAATGAACCGTTTTCAATCCCAACGTAAGCAAAAAATACGATGAATCTGAGTACTAAACAAAAACAGCACCTGAAAGGTCTGGCACATCCGCTCAAGCCGGTAGTTATGCTTGGCAACAATGGTTTGACCGAAGGGGTACTGGCCGAGATTGAACAAGCGTTAGAGCACCATGAACTTATCAAGGTGAAGATCGCCTCGGAAGATCGCGAAACTAAAACCTTGATCGTGGAAGCTATCGTGCGCGAAACCGGCGCCTGTAATGTACAGGTCATCGGTAAAACGCTGGTTCTGTACCGCCCAACTAAAGAGCGTAAAATCTCGCTGCCACGCTAAGAATATCCTGGTTATCGACACAACTTTGTGTACTTCGAGGGTTTTCTGCGGGTAGACGAGCAAAATGCCATGCTCCGGACGTTGATAAAAGGCCGCTATGCGGCCTTTTTCCTTTCTTTACAATCCATCAACATCGTAGTTTAAATTCGGACTAAAGGTACTCAACCTTGATAATTTCGAATTCTACTTCACCGCCCGGTGTATGGATGACCACAACATCATCCTGCTCTTTGCCGATTAAACCACGTGCAATCGGTGAGTTTACGGAGATCAGGTTTTGCTTAAAATCGGCCTCATCATCGCCGACGATACGATAAGTTTGCTCTTCATCAGTATCGAGATTCAGAACGCTGACCGTCGAACCAAAAATCACCCGACCATTGTTAGGCATTTTAGTGATGTCGATAACCTGTGCGTTCGACAACTTCGCTTCGATATCCTTGATGCGCCCTTCACAGAAGCCCTGTTGTTCGCGAGCAGCATGATACTCGGCATTTTCTTTCAGATCGCCGTGCTCGCGCGCCTCAGCAATGGCTGCGATGATTTCAGGACGACGTACGGATTTCAGGAAATCCAGTTCTTCGCGCAGTTTTTCAGCGCCACGTAAGGTCATCGGAATAGATTGCATTTGTTATACCTCTTTATCATTCCTTCATGGGCAGACAACGCCGCTCCGCAACCGGTCAAGACTTGAGCAGGGCCGGAGCAAAAGAAAACCGACCCGGAAAATCATCCCCAGGTCAGCAGCAATTTTCAATTTGATACGTATTTTACCCTGAAGTTCATTATGGGTCATCGTTTACTTTACAGGTCGTTGCACCGTAGTATGGCGGACTGGTTTCAGGTTGTTAGCGCGAGATTATGCGATTTCCCAGATTTATCATTGGATTGACTGCCGGTATAGCGATTAGCGCTCAAGCGGCGAATATTGACGAGTACATCAACCAGCTTCCTGCGGGCGCAAACCTTGCTTTTATGGCGCAGAAAGTGGGTTCCCCGACACCGGAGATAGACTACCATAGCCAGCAGATGGCGCTACCCGCCAGCACCCAGAAGGTTATAACCGCTCTGGCCGCGCTGCTACAGCTGGGCCCTGACTTCCGCTTCACCACGACACTAGAAACGAAAGGTAGTCTCAATGGCGGTATCCTGAGAGGCGACCTTATTGCACGCTTTGGCGGCGATCCTACCCTCCGGCGTCAGGATATTCGTAATATGGTGGCCACGCTGAAGAAAGCAGGCATCCAGCGAATTGAAGGTAATGTACTGATCGATACCTCCATCTTCGCCAGCCATGACAAAGCGCCGGGCTGGCCATGGAACGATATGACACAGTGCTTTAGCGCCCCACCGGCGGCTGCAATTGTCGATCGAAACTGTTTCTCTATCTCGCTCTATAGTGCGCAAAAACCGGGCGATCTGGCATTTATCCGCGTGGCATCTTACTACCCGGTGACGATGTTCAGCCAGGTGCGTACTCTGGCCCGCGGCTCTGCTGAAGCACAGTACTGTGAGCTTGACGTGGTTCCCGGCGATCTGAACCGTTATACCCTGACCGGATGTATGCCGCAGCGCAACGAGCCACTGCCGCTGGCTTTCGCCATCCAGGATGGCGCCAGCTATGCTGGTGCGATTCTGAAAGCTGAGCTGGCAGACGCCGACATCACCTGGAGCGGCACACTGCTGCGTCAAACGCTGGCCAACGATCCAGGTACTGTACTGGCAAGAACACAATCTGCGCCGCTGCACGATCTGCTGCGTATTATGCTGAAAAAATCGGACAACATGATTGCCGATACGGTATTCCGCACCATTGGACATGCTCGATTCAACGTGCCGGGTACCTGGCGAGCCGGTTCCGATGCCGTACGGCAGATCCTGCGTCAGCAGGCAGGTGTCGATCTCGGGAATACCATTATTGCCGATGGCTCAGGTCTGTCGCGCCACAACCTCATCGCACCCGCGACGATGATGCAGGTGTTGCAGTACATCGCCCAGCACGATAACGAGCTCAACTTTATCTCGATGCTGCCTCTGGCTGGACATGATGGTTCTTTGCAATACCGCGCGGGCCTGCATCAGGCAGGCGTTGATGGCAAAGTTTCGGCTAAAACGGGTTCACTGCAAGGAGTGTATAACCTGGCCGGTTTCATCACCACGGCCAGCGGGCAAAAGATTGCATTCGTGCAATATTTGTCAGGCTACGCTGTGCCTCCAGCCGACCAGCGTAATCGACGTATCCCGCTGGTGCGATTCGAAAGTCGCTTGTATAAGGACCTGTATCAAAACAACTAAAGTAAAAGGGCCGCATCAGCAGATACGGCCCTTTTCGTTTGCTCAGAATTAACGTTTGTAGATGAATTCAACGCCTTCTTCGTCATCTTCGTCCCAATCGTCATCCCAGTCTTCATCATCTTCCACTTCAGCTTCTTCAAGCTGTTGGCGATGGTAGTCGTCCCACATAAACTCGACTTTTTCTGCAGGCTTCGCTTCTTCCACATGCACAATCGGGTTTTCGATGATAAAGGTCATCACGTCCCAGCACAGGTCTTTTACGCCCTGCTGGCTGGCAGCTGAAATTAGATAGAACTTATCTTCCCAGCCCAGCGCTTGCGCGATGGCTTTTGCTTTAGCTTCCGCCTCCGCTTTATCCATCAGATCCATCTTGTTAAAGACCAGCCAGCGCGGCTTAGAAGCCAGTTTTTCACTGTACTTTTCCAGCTCACCGATAATGATCCGTGCGTTCTCAACCGGATCGGAACCGTCAATCGGGTCGATATCAATGAGATGCAGCAACACGCGGCAACGCTCCAGGTGTTTCAGGAAGCGAATACCGAGACCTGCGCCTTCAGCTGCGCCTTCAATCAACCCTGGGATATCCGCAACCACAAAGCTCTTCTCGTTATCCATACGCACCACGCCGAGGCTCGGCACCAGCGTCGTAAACGGATAATCAGCGACTTTAGGCTTAGCCGCGGAAACTGCACGAATAAAGGTAGATTTACCCGCATTCGGCATCCCCAGCATTCCCACGTCCGCCAGCAGCATCAGTTCCAGTTGCAGATCGCGCTTATCGCCGGGCGTCCCCATCGTCTTTTGACGAGGGGTACGGTTAACGGACGATTTGAAACGGGTGTTGCCCAGACCGTGCCAGCCGCCTTTGGCGACCATCAGACGCTGACCGTGTTTGGTCATATCACCCATAGTCTCGCCAGTGCCCTGGTCAATCACACGAGTCCCTACCGGCACTTTCACCGTCACGTCTTTACCGCGTTTACCGGTACAATCACGGCTCTGGCCGTTTTGCCCACGCTCGGCGCGGAAAGACTTCTCAAAGCGGTAGTCGATCAGGGTGTTAAGGTTTTCGTCCGCCTCAAGCCAGACATCACCGCCATCACCGCCGTCACCGCCGTCGGGCCCACCTTTCGGGATATATTTTTCGCGGCGGAAGCTAACGCAACCATTGCCGCCATCGCCTGCTACGACCAGGATCGTTGCTTCATCAACAAACTTCATTTTACTCTCCGTAAATCATTCGCCTGAGCGGGGGAGCGGCACAACCGCTTCTCGCTTACGCCATCGTCCCCAAAGACGATGACCGACGGCGGAATACATCGCGCCCGCAACCACGACAAACGCACCGAGATAACCCATCAGGTTCAACAGCGGTCTGGCGAAAACGTCGGGCCAGGCCAGTGATAATAAATCTGAAAATAGCAGCGTAAATAACGGTGTTAAGGTAATCAACGCGCTCACTTGCGCCGCCTGCCAGCGCGCCATCGCTTCCGCCAGCGCGCCGTAGCCGACCAGGGTATTTAGCCCGCAAAAAACCAGACAGGCCAACTGCCAGTTGCTTAATGCCAGTACCTGTGAAGGCGTCGCTAATGGCAATAACGACATCGTACATAAAGTGTACAGCAAAAAAAGTATTTGCTGTGATGCCAGTCGGCGTAATAACACCTTTTGCGCGACGCCGTAGCTAACCCATACCATCGCCGCCCCTACACCGAAAATTACCCCCCATGTGTAGTCCGTCAGGCGGGTAAAAATCTCAATCAGGCTGGTGTTAAAAAACATCACCAGACCACTCACCAGCATTAGCGCTCCCACAACCTGAGTACCGCGCATTTTCTCTTTAAGGACAAAAACGCTGGCCACCATCATGCCGACCGGAGACAACTGGCCAATCACCTGGGAAGCGGTGGGGCTAAGATATTGCAAGGAAGAACTAAACAGAATGAAGTTACCGAACAAACCACCTGTTGCAATGACCAGCAGTATCAGCCACCGCGGCTTGCGAAAAATACGCAGCGAAGGCAGTTTTCTTTTCATGGCCAGGATGGTGCCAAGACCAATACTTGCCATCAAAAAGCGATAAAAAACCACCGTCGGCGGTTCCATCACTTCAAGAACCTGCTTCATTGCGATCGGCAGGGCTCCCCAACACATCGCCGTGGTGAGTGCTAAAAGAATGCCGATGCCGGCCTGCTGCTTCATGCCCGTTTTCCCTGCAGAAAATTTTCCGGGTTTTCAATGTAAAAAGCCCCGCAACACGTTGCGGGGCTTTAATCCGTTACCGGACCACGAAAAACTTACTCAGCAACGATGCTGATATATTTACGGTTGTTCGGGCCTTTAACTTCGAATTTCACTTTACCATCTGCTTTAGCAAACAGAGTGTGGTCACGACCGCAACCTACGTTAGTGCCAGCGTGGAATTTGGTACCACGTTGACGAACGATGATGCTACCCGCCAGAACGGATTCGCCACCGAAACGCTTAACGCCCAGACGTTTAGCTTCTGAATCGCGACCGTTACGAGTTGAGCCGCCAGCCTTTTTATGTGCCATTTAAATCTCTCCTCAGGTCTTAGGCGCTGATGCCAGTAATTTTCACATCAGTGAACCACTGACGATGGCCCTGCTGCTTACGGTAGTGTTTACGACGACGAAACTTAACGATTTTAACTTTCTCGCCACGACCGTGTGCAACAACTTCAGCTTTGATTACGCCGCCCTCAACGAAAGGAACGCCGATTTTAATTTCTTCACCGTTTGCGATCATCAGCACTTCGGCGAATTCAACAGCTTCGCCAGTTGCGATGTCCAGCTTTTCCAGGCGAATGGTTTGACCTTCGCTTACTCGGTGTTGTTTACCACCACTTTGGAAAACCGCGTACATATAAAACTCCGCTTCCGCGCACCTCTTCGTATGATTCAGAGTGCGCTATAAATATTCACAATAGGGCGCGAATATTACGCAAAACGCGAGCCTTTGACAAGAGCGATCAGCGATCAACGCAGAAAAAAAACACAACTTTCACTCCAGCGTTTATCTACGGCAATTTTTCAGTACAATCATATCTTCTTTTAATTCTATCTTAATCCTTCTGTGATCCTTTTCGGATACTCGGTAACAGGACATTTGGCCCGGCTTTTGCGATGAATTTACAAAAAATCAATGAGTTAACCGCGCAGGATATGGCGGGCGTCAATGCGACAATTCTTAAGCAGCTTGACTCTGATGTTCAGCTTATCAATCAGTTAGGCTATTACATTGTTAGCGGAGGCGGTAAACGTATTCGCCCGATGATCGCCGTACTGGCCGCACGTGCCGTTGGGTATCAGGGAAACGCCCACGTTACCATTGCTGCGCTGATCGAATTTATCCATACCGCCACCCTGCTACATGATGATGTCGTCGATGAGTCTGATATGCGCCGGGGAAAAGCTACAGCAAACGCTGCGTTTGGCAATGCCGCTAGCGTGCTGGTTGGCGATTTCATCTACACCCGCGCCTTTCAGATGATGACCAGCCTTGGCTCATTGAGAGTTCTGGAAGTGATGTCGGAAGCCGTTAACGTCATTGCTGAAGGCGAAGTCCTGCAACTAATGAATGTTAACGACCCGGATATCACTGAGGAAAACTACATGCGGGTTATTTACAGCAAGACCGCCCGTTTGTTTGAAGCCGCTGCCCAGTGCTCCGGGATTCTGGCTGGCTGCACCGAGGAGCAAGAGAAAGCGTTACAGGATTACGGACGCTATCTGGGTACCGCTTTCCAGTTGATCGACGATCTGCTTGACTACAGTTCAGACGGTGAGCGCCTGGGTAAAAACGTCGGTGACGATCTCAATGAAGGCAAGCCCACCCTTCCGCTGCTGCATGCAATGCGGCACGGCAACGCAGAACAATCCGCCATGATCCGCCGGGCGATTGAGCAGGGCAACGGCCGTCATTTACTCGAAGCCGTCCTGGAAACCATGGCAACCTGTGGCTCGCTGGAATGGACCCAAAAACGCGCGGAGGAAGAAGCTGATAAGGCGATTACCGCGCTTCAGGCCCTTCCTGATTCCCCATGGCGCGAAGCGCTAATTGGCCTTGCCCACATCGCTGTACAGCGCGATCATTAACCCATCATCTTACCTTCCCGCGTAAATCACGGGAAGGTTCCAGTAAGTTCCACCACTGTCAATTTCAGCTTCATTATCTTGATATAGTCTTAATATCAAACCCATTAAAAGAACTTATTAGAACATTCCTGGAACTCGAGGTATATTTATTTTGTCGCCCATTAAGGACGATCAGAATTTTCATTACCAGGAGAATTTATGGATAAGTTCATCGACTGGCATCCAGCGGATATTATTGCCGGATTACGCAAAAAAGGGACGTCGCTGGCAGCTGAATCGCGGCGTAATGGTTTAAGTTCTTCCACGCTCGCCAATGCGTTGACTCGGCCCTGGCCCAAAGGCGAGCTGATTATTGCTAACGCGCTGGAAACCGATCCATGGGTGATATGGCCATCGCGCTATCACGATCCCCATACCCATCAGTTTATCGACAGAACGCAAATGATGCGTCAGAGGAAGAATAACAAGTAAAGCGAGGTTGCAGACAACAGCCCCCGGACAAACGTCAGAGGGCTGCTGCTATAAATTTATTCGCCTTTGACGCGTTCGATATTCGCGCCCAGCGCCTGCAGTTTGTCTTCGATACGTTCGTAGCCGCGGTCAATATGGTAAATACGATCGACAATCGTCGTACCTTCCGCAATACAGCCCGCCAGTACCAGGCTGGCTGACGCACGCAGATCCGTCGCCATTACCTGAGCGCCAGAAAGCTGCTTCACGCCGTGGCAAATCGCCGTATTGCTCTCGATTTCCGCGTGCGCACCCATACGGATCAGTTCCGGAATATGCATGAAACGGTTTTCGAAGATCGTCTCGGTGATCACCCCGGTTCCCTCTGCAACCAGATTCAGTAAGGTGAACTGGGCCTGCATATCGGTCGGGAAGCCTGGGTGTGGGGCAGTACGCACGTTGACGGCCTTCGGGCGATTACCGTGCATGTCGAGGCTAATCCAGTCCTCGCCCGTTTCGATATCCGCGCCGGCATCGCGTAGCTTCGCCAGAACCGCATCAAGGGTATCGGGCTGGGCATTACGGCACAGGATCTTACCGCCAGAAATCGCCGCAGCCACCAGGAACGTCCCGGTTTCAATACGATCCGGCAGAACACGGTAGACGCCGCCACCGAGGCGCGCAACGCCTTCGATAGTGATACGATCGGTGCCCTGACCTTTGATTTTCGCGCCCAGCGTGTTGAGAAAGTTCGCAGTATCGACAATTTCCGGCTCGCGCGCGGCGTTTTCGATAACGGTAGTACCTTCCGCCAGCGTCGCCGCGCTCATGATGGTCACGGTAGCGCCAACGCTGACCTTATCCATCACAATATGCGCGCCTTTCAGACGTCCATTAACCGACGCCTTAACATAACCCTCTTCCAGCTTGATTTGCGCACCCAGTTGCTCAAGACCGGTAATGTGTAAATCAACGGGGCGCGCGCCGATGGCGCAGCCGCCGGGAAGAGAAACCTGCCCCTGGCCAAAACGCGCCACCAGCGGTCCCAGCGCCCAGATAGACGCGCGCATGGTTTTGACGAGGTCATACGGAGCACAGAAAACGTCGACCGGGCCGGCATCGATCCATACGGAGCCGTTGCGCTTAACGTTCGCGCCCAGTTGGCTCAGCAGTTTCATGGTGGTATCGATGTCTTTCAGCTTCGGTACGTTTTGGATCTCAATCGGCTCTTCGGCTAATAGCGCGGCAAAGAGGATTGGTAGGGCGGCGTTTTTCGCACCGGAAATGGTGACCTCGCCCTGAAGACGAGTTGGCCCCTGAACACGGAATTTATCCATTGATTCTGTTCTCTGTTAAGAATTCACATACGCTGCGGGGAACATCCCCACAGCTTATAAGCCATTAAGTTTACGGTCTCGCGCCCACTCCTGCGGAGTAAACGCTTTAATCGACAGAGCATGGATGCGGTTATCGGCAATATATTCCATCAGCGGGGCGTAGATAGCCTGTTGCTTCTTAACCCGACTCATGCCGTCGAACATCTCACCCACAGCAATAACCTGAAAGTGGCTGCCATCGCCAGAGACGTGGACTTCCTGAAGGGAGAGTGCGTTCATCAGCACGGTCTGAATTTCATGATTTTCCATGGGCTACATTTATCTGATAGTGAAAACAGCCCAACATCTTAGAGGAAAGTGGCGCTGTCTTAAACAAGCAAAAAGCCCCATCGAAAAGTTTGATGGGGCTTTCAGAATAGCTTTAGCAGTAAGGCACTGAAAAATTTATGGGATCATATCGGCAGGAAGGTTATACAGTTTGACCAGCGTTTGCAGATTCTCACTCTTACCGGTCAATTTCGCTTCCCGCCCCTGCCGACAAACCAATGCAATAAAATGCACCAATAGTGCCAGCCCGGCGGTATCCACGCGAGTCACAGCGCCCAGGTCGATTGCTGACACGCCATCCGTCGCCTGAGCGCGTGCTTCCCACAGTGGGACCAGAAGATCCTGGTCCAGTTCTCCGCGCAGCGCCAGCGTCTCACCATCGCGATTCCAGCTCAGTTGCCCGGTCATTATTTTTTCTGTTCCAGTGTAATCGGCTGCGCGGAGCTTACCTTCAACTGCGCAGTCAGACCATCAATACCTTTAGTACGCAGCAGGTCGCTCCACTCATTTTGTTTAGTGGTAATCATGCTCACCCCTTCCGCAATCATGTCGTACGCCTGCCAGTTACCGGTCTGAGTATTTTTACGCCACTGGAAATCCAGACGAACCGGAGGACGTCCGTTCGGGTCAAGAATAGTTACGCGGATAGGGACAATGGTCGCATCGCCCAGAGGCTGCTCAGGCGCAATCTGATAGGTCTGCCCATGATACATCGCCAGCGCCTGGCCGTAGGCCTGCTTCAGATATTCGCGGAAAGCGGCAAAATAAGCTTCACGCTGTGCCGGGGTCGCTTCTTTGTAATAACGACCTAACACCAGCGCTCCGGCGTATTTCACCTGCACATACGACAGCAGTTCCTGATCGACGATGTCGCGCAGGTAGTTCGGGTTAGCCTGAATCTTCGGCTGCTCATTTTTCAGGCGATTGAAGGTTTTCTGCGCCGCTTCGTCCATCAGCTTGTACGGATTGGATTGGTCCGCGGCGGTTGCCGCTGCCAGGGGGGCAATCATCAGCATGGCGACCATTAGTAAGCGTTTAAACATGTCTTATCTCTCCTGAAATTAGTGCGTCGTACCGGCTGGCGGCGTAGCGTCAGTATGACGCTCTCCAGCAGCCTGTTCATCGCCAGAATTCTTATTGTCGCTACCTTTACTGTTATAAAGGAACTGGCCTATCAAATCTTCCAATACCATGGCTGATTTAGTGTCCTGAATGATGCCGCCATCTTTAAGGATAGATGTCCCCAATTCAGGGTCTTCAAAACCGATATTCATTGCCAGATACTGTTCGCCCAGCAGACCGGAAGTTCTGATCGCCAGCGAGCTGGTATCCGGGATCTGGTTGTAGCGCTCATCAATATCGAGAGCGACGCGAGGCAGATAGGTTTTAGGGTCGAGCGTGATATCCGCCACACGTCCTACAACAACGCCGCCAATGCGCACCGGAGAGCGCACTTTCAGACCGCCGATATTGTCAAAAGTGGCATAGAGCCGGTAAGTAGGTTCAGTACGTAAAGAGGTCACATTTGCCGCCTTCAGGCAGACAAACAGCGCGGCCAGCAGCGCAACCAGTAAGAACACCCCAACCCAGATTTCATTTTTTCTCGTTTGCATGAACTCAATTCCCAAACATCAGCGCAGTCAGCACAAAATCCAGCCCCAGTACCGCCAGCGACGCATGTACCACGGTACGCGTCGTCGCCCGGCTAATCCCGGCGGAAGTGGGGATAGCGTCATAACCGTTAAATAACGCGATCCATGTTACCGTAATGGCGAAAACCAGACTCTTAATCAGGCAGTTGACCAGATCCATCCGCCAGTCAACGGCATTTTGCATCGCGGTCCAGAAGAATCCGCCATCGATGCCCTTCCAACTGACACCAACCAGCGAGCCGCCCCATACGCCGACCGCCACAAAAATAATCGTTAACAACGGCAGTGAAATCACCCCAGCCCAGAAACGCGGAGAAATGACGCGGCGAAGCGGATCGACCGCCATCATCTCCATACTGGAGAGCTGCTCAGTTGCGCGCATCAGGCCAATTTCGGCAGTCAGCGCCGAACCAGCACGCCCGGCAAACAACAGCGCGGCAACAACCGGCCCCAGCTCACGCAGCAGCGACAGCGCCACCAGCATGCCCAGACTGGTCTCGGCGCTATAGGTGGTTAATACCAGATAGCCCTGCAGACCCAGCACCATACCGATAAACAGCCCCGATACAATGATGATCAGCATTGATAGCACGCCAACGTTATACAACTGACGCACCAGCAGCGGCGCATGCTTGCGAAACTCAGGCCTGCCCACAACAGCGTTGAAAAGCATTAATCCAGCACGCCCGAACGTCGCGATAGTTTTAATACCGCGATGTCCAAGCGCGGCTAGCGCATTTAACAACATGAGTTGCTTAACTCCCTTTGCCCAATAAATCATGATGATAATCACCCGCCGGATAGCGGAACGGCACCGGACCGTCGGCGATCCCATCAATGAACTGACGAACCCGAGGATCGGCATTTTCACGCAGCGACTGCGCACTCCCATGCGCCACGACCTTTCTGTCCGCCACGATATATGCAAAGTCCGCAATGCTGAGCACTTCCGGCACATCATGCGAAACCACGATACAGGTGACACCCAGAGTGCTATTGAGTTCAGAAATCAGCTTCACCAGCACCCCCATAGTAATGGGATCCTGCCCGACAAAGGGCTCATCGAACATGATTAAATCAGGTTCCAGCGCAATAGCCCTTGCCAGGGCGGCACGGCGCGCCATCCCACCGGAGAGCTCAGAAGGCATCAGCTTCGCGGCTCCGCGTAGCCCAACGGCTTCCAGCTTCATCATCACCGTGGTGTGCAGCAGCGCTTCCGGCAGACAAGTATGCTCGCGCAGCGGATAAGCGACGTTATCGAAAACATTCAGATCGGTGAACAACGCGCCGGACTGAAATAGCATGCTCATACGCTTACGGACGGTATACAGGCGCGAGCGCGACATCTGCGGTACGTTTTCACCATCAAACAGGATCTCGCCCTTATCGGGCGGGATCTGACCGCCGATCAGGCGTAACAGGGTGGTTTTGCCGATCCCTGATGGACCCATAATCGCGGTGATCTTACCGCGGGGTACCGACAGCGAGATATCATCGAAGATCAGGCGATCGCCCCTGGAGAAGCGAATACCGCGTACTTCGACTAAATTCGCCAAATTCTGGCTCATAAAATCATCCTTACTAGACACCCATCGGGCTAAGCATGGTGCTTTCTTTCACCACAGCCCCACCATTTTTACAGAATCTTACCTGCCCAGGTTAGCGAAAGCTGGCATTTGTTTTACTTTTGGCACACATAAAGTCAAAATTACGAATTCGTTACGCTGCCTACGGACGGCCAGCGAGGCGACGATTATACCTGAATAAAGGACTTTAGATGCTCTTAGCGACGGCTCTGTTAATTATTGGTTTATTGCTGGTTGTCTACAGCGCCGATCGTCTGGTCTACGCCGCTTCAATACTCTGCCGTATGCTGGGGGTACCTCCACTTATTATTGGGATGACGGTGGTCAGCATCGGTACCAGTTTACCGGAAGTCATTGTTTCCACCGCCGCTTCCCTGCATGGACAAACCGATCTGGCGATCGGAACTGCTCTCGGATCAAATATCACCAATATTCTGCTGATCCTCGGCCTCACCGCTCTGTTTCAACCTTTTACCGTGCATTCTGATATCCTGCGCCGCGAATTACCGCTAATGTTGCTGGTCAGTTTACTGGCAGGATTTGTCCTGTACGATGGGCAACTCACGCGGATAGATGGCCTTTTTTTGCTGGCACTGGCCGTACTGTGGCTACTGTTTACCCTTAAAATTGCCCGCTTCGCGGAACGCCAGGGTAACGACAGTCTGACCCGTGAACAGTTGGCAGAGCTGCCGCGGGAGGGTTCGCTTCCCGTCGCGTTACTCTGGTTGGGCGTCGCGATGATTGTGATGCCGATGGCCACGCGAATGGTGGTTGATAACGCCACGGTGATGGCAAACTTTTTTGCCATCAGCAAACTGACCGTCGGCTTAACGGTAATCGCCATCGGCACCAGCCTGCCTGAACTGGCCACCGCCATCGCCGGAGCGCGAAAAGGCGAAAATGACATCGCCATCGGCAATATCATTGGCGCTAATATTCTTAATATCATACTGGTCCTCGGGCTCCCCGCGCTGATTGCGCCTGGTACCTTTGCCGCCGAGGCCTTTACCCGCGACTATGGCGTCATGCTGCTGGTCAGCTTGATCTTCGCATTGCTATGCTGGCGTCGTAAACAACAGCCCGGTCGCCTTGCCGGTGCCCTGCTGCTGGGTGGTTTTGTACTTTGGTTAGCGATGCTGTACTGGACAGCGCCGCTCTTCGTTGAATGATTCGGGATAACATTATGTCGCAAATAGATTTAGCAGCGGATTTTGACTTTCAACGGGCAGGCCGTGAGGTACTGGACATTGAACGTGAAGGTCTGGCCCAGCTCGATCAATATATTAATGAAGATTTTACCCGTGCCTGCGAGACCATTTTTCGCTGTAACGGTAAAGTTGTGGTGATGGGAATGGGCAAATCCGGCCATATCGGGCGAAAAATGGCCGCCACTTTCGCCAGCACCGGGACTTCATCATTCTTCGTTCATCCCGGTGAAGCCGCGCACGGCGATTTGGGCATGGTGACTCCATGCGACGTAGTTATCGCGCTGTCCAACTCCGGAGAATCCAATGAAATTCTCGCCTTGATTCCGGTTCTCAAACGTCAACAGGTGGCGCTTATTTGTATCACCAGCCGACCGGAAAGCAGCATGGCGCGCGCGGCGGATATTCATCTATGCGTGAAGGTGCCAAAAGAAGCTTGCCCATTAGGGCTGGCCCCCACTTCAAGCACCACTGCTGCTCTGGTCATGGGCGATGCCCTTGCCGTCGCGCTGCTGGAAGCTCGCGGTTTTACCGCTGAAGATTTTGCGCTATCGCATCCAGGCGGTGCCCTGGGCCGCAAGCTACTGCTGCGGGTCAATGATATCATGCACACTGGCGATGAAATCCCACATGTCAGCCTGCAGGCCACGCTGCGCGATGCTCTGCTGGAAATCACGCGAAAAAATTTAGGCATGACCGCCATTTGCGATGATGAAATGAATATCATCGGTATCTTCACCGATGGCGATCTGCGCCGTGTATTTGATACCGGCATTGATATGCGTAACGTCAGTATTGCCGAGGTGATGACGCGAGGCGGTATCCGCATCCGCCCCGGCATGCTGGCCGTTGATGCGCTAAACCTGATGCAATCCCGCCATATCACCTGCGTGCTGGTTGCTGATGGCGACCATCTGGTAGGTGTGATACATATGCACGATCTCCTGCGCGCGGGCGTAGTGTAAGTAAGGAAAAATAATGAATAATGCTGATGCCCTGTTAGCGACCTGCTATGGTCCGGTAAGCCAGGGCTTTATTGACCGGGCAGCGAAGATCCGTTTACTGATACTTGATGTGGACGGCGTCCTGTCCGATGGCCTTATCTATATGGGCAACAACGGTGAGGAGTTGAAAGCATTTAACGTGCGCGATGGCTATGGTATCCGCTGCGCCCTGACTTCAGGTATTGAAGTGGCGATAATTACCGGACGAAACGCTAAACTGGTGGAAAATCGCTGCCAAACGCTGGGCATCACGCATCTGTACCAGGGGCAGTCTGATAAGCTGCTGGCGTTTTATGAGCTACTCAATAAACTGGCCGTTAACACTGATGAAGTTGCCTATATTGGTGACGATCTCATCGACTGGCCAGTGATGGCTAAAGTGGGTTTAAGCATAGCGGTAGCCGATGCGCATCCGTTGCTGCTCCCGCGCGCGGATTACGTCACTCGTATCAACGGTGGTCGCGGTGCGGTACGGGAAGTGTGCGATTTGCTACTATTGGCGCAGGGCAAGCTGGATGAGGCCAAAGGGCAATCTATATGAGCAAAACCAGACGTTGGGTTATCATTTTACTGTCGCTGGTCGCGCTGATCCTGATCGGCCTGAACCTGGCGAGTACGGACGATACCACCCAGCAAGCGGTCAATCCTGATGATCCAACGTATACCAGCGAACATACCGATACCGTCGTTTATAGTCCGGAAGGGGCGCTTAACTACCAGCTAATCGCTGAGCACGTGGAGTATTTTTCCGAACAGCAGCTCTCGTGGTTCGCAAAACCGGTGATGACCACCTTTGATACGAATAAAGTACCAACCTGGTCTATCAAAGCGGATAAAGCTAAATTGACGAACGACCGGATGCTGTATCTTTACGGGCACGTTGAAGTCAATGCGCTAAGCGCGGATTCTCAACTGCGCAAAATTACGACGGATAACGCCCAGATAAACCTGGTGACACAAGATGTCACCTCCGATGATATGGTGACGTTGTACGGTACAACATTTAATTCCAGCGGCCTGAAAATGCGCGGGAACCTACGCAGCAAAAATGCAGAGCTGATTGAAAAGGTTAGAACCTCTTATGAAATTCAGAACAAACAAACTCAGCCTTAAGATTGCACTCGCCAGCGCCTTACTGGCCGCCAGCCTGCCAGCATTGGCAAAAACCGGTGATACCGATCAGCCGATTCATATTGAATCCGATCAGCAGTCGCTGGATATGCAGGGCAACGTCGTCACCTTCACGGGTAATGTCGTTGTCACGCAAGGAACAATCAAAATCAACGCCGACAAAGTTGTCGTGACCCGCCCGGGTGGAGAAAAAGGTAAAGAGGTTATCGATGGCTACGGTAACCCGGCCACCTTCTACCAGATGCAGGACAACGGTAAGCCGGTAAAAGGCCGCGCGTCGCAAATGCATTATGAACTGCAAAATGACTTTGTCGTCCTGACCGGTAATGCGCACCTGGAACAGATCGATAGTAATATCCAGGGTGACAAAATCACTTATCTGGTAAAAGAACAAAAAATGCAGGCTTTCAGCAATAAAGGCGGGCGTGTAACTACGGTGCTGGTTCCTTCGCAGTTGCAGGACAAAGGTAGCGATCAGTCAAAGAAGGGTAAGTAATTCGTTATGGCAACATTAACTGCAAAGAATCTTGCTAAAGCCTACAAAGGCCGTCGCGTGGTAGAAGATGTCAGTCTGACCGTGAATTCGGGCGAGATTGTTGGCCTGCTAGGTCCAAACGGCGCAGGTAAAACGACCACCTTCTATATGGTGGTTGGCATCGTACCGCGTGACGCAGGTAACATTATTATTGATGATGAAGATATCAGTCTGCTGCCGTTGCACGCACGCGCGCGTCGCGGAATCGGCTACCTACCGCAAGAAGCCTCCATTTTCCGCCGCCTGAGCGTTTACGATAACCTGATGGCGGTATTGCAGATTCGTGACGACCTGAGCAACGAGCAACGTGAAGATCGCGCGAAAGAGTTGATGGAGGAGTTTCACATTGAGCACCTGCGCGATAGTCTCGGTCAGGCGCTCTCCGGTGGTGAACGCCGCCGCGTAGAAATCGCCCGTGCGTTGGCCGCTAACCCGAAATTCATCCTGCTCGATGAACCCTTTGCCGGCGTTGACCCTATTTCTGTTATTGATATCAAACGTATCATTGAGCACCTGCGCGACAGCGGTCTTGGTGTCCTGATTACCGATCACAACGTCAGGGAGACTCTGGCCGTTTGCGAACGTGCTTATATCGTCAGCCAGGGCCACCTGATTGCTCACGGTACGCCGCAGCAAATCCTTGAAGACGAGCAGGTTAAGCGCGTGTATCTTGGGGAAGACTTCAGACTCTGATAGGGTAGAGGTTACAGACGTTTTAGCCGGAGATATTGGCCCTGAATATGAAGCAAGGTTTGCAATTAAGGCTAAGCCAACAGCTTGCCATGACGCCGCAACTGCAACAGGCGATTCGTCTACTGCAGTTGTCCACGTTAGAACTCCAGCAAGAGCTCCAGCAGGCGCTGGACAGCAACCCGTTGCTGGAACAAACCGATCTTCACGATGAGGTAGAAACCAAAGAGGCCGAGGATCGTGAATCTCTGGATACCGTTGATGCCCTTGAGCAAAAAGACATGCCCGAAGAGCTGCCGCTTGATGCCAGCTGGGATGAGATTTATACCGCGGGAACGCCGTCAGGTAACGGCGTCGATTACCAGGATGACGAACTGCCCGTCTATCAGGGTGAGACCACGCAGAGCCTGCAAGATTACCTGATGTGGCAGGTTGAACTTACGCCATTCACCGATACCGATCGCGCCATCGCGACCTCTATCGTCGATGCTGTTGATGATACGGGCTACCTTACCATTTCTGTAGAAGACATCGTGGAAAGTATTAGCGATGATGAAATCGGACTTGAAGAAGTTGAAGCGGTTCTCAAGCGCATTCAGCGTTTCGACCCTGTCGGCGTGGCGGCAAAAGATTTGCGCGATTGCCTGTTGGTTCAGCTTTCGCAGTTTGCCAAAGAGACGCCGTGGATTGAAGAAGCTCGCCGGATCATCAGCGATCACCTCGACCTGCTTGCTAACCACGACTTCCGTACCCTGATGCGCGTTACTCACCTCAAAGAAGAAGTGTTAAAGGAAGCGGTAAATCTGATTCAATCACTGGATCCGCGCCCGGGACAATCGATCCAAACTGGCGAGCCAGAATATGTCATTCCTGACGTTCTGGTGCGTAAAGTTAACGAGCGTTGGGTGGTTGAGCTCAATTCAGATAGCCTTCCGCGCCTGAAGATCAATCAGCACTATGCTGCCATGGGTAACAGTACGCGCAATGATGCTGACGGACAATTTATTCGTAGCAACCTGCAGGAAGCTCGCTGGCTTATTAAAAGCCTGGAGAGCCGCAACGATACCCTGCTGCGTGTCAGCCGCTGCATCGTCGAACAGCAGCAGGCCTTTTTTGAACAAGGTGAAGAATTTATGAAACCGATGGTGCTGGCAGATATCGCTCAGGTCGTCGAAATGCATGAATCCACCATTTCACGCGTTACCACGCAAAAATACCTGCACAGTCCACGCGGTATTTTTGAGCTGAAGTATTTCTTCTCCAGCCATGTGAACACCGAAGACGGCGGCGAAGCATCGTCGACGGCCATTCGCGCGTTGGTGAAGAAATTAATCGCCGCGGAAAACCCCGCGAAACCATTGAGTGACAGTAAGCTCACCACCATGTTATCCGATCAGGGTATTATGGTGGCGCGGCGAACCGTTGCTAAGTACCGAGAGTCTTTATCCATTCCGCCGTCAAATCAGCGCAAGCAGTTGGTTTGACCCAACCGATAAGGAAGACACTATGCAGCTCAACATTACAGGACACAACGTCGAAATAACTCCCGCTATGCGCGATTTCGTTACCGCGAAGTTCAGCAAACTGGAGCAGTTTTTCGACAGGATCAACCAGGTCTACATTGTGTTAAAAGTAGAGAAGGTGACGCAAATTGCGGACGCCAATCTGCATGTCAACGGTGGTGAAATCCATGCCAGTGCGGAAGGGCAGGATATGTATGCTGCTATCGATGGCCTTATCGATAAGCTGGCAAGACAATTAACAAAACATAAAGATAAACTGAAACAACACTAATTGTCCGGGCAATAGTCCTGGTCAACCGCCTCCAGGCGGTTGGCCAGGACGAGCTCAGGTGAAATTATGATAAATAACGATTCGGCTCTACAACTGAGCAATGTCCTTAACCAGGAATGCACCCGCAGCCAGGTTCATTGCCAGAGCAAGAAACGCGCGCTGGAAATCATCAGCGAGCTGGCAGCAAAGCAGTTAGGCTTATCGTCTCAGATAGTGTTCGAGGCGATCCTCACCCGTGAAAAAATGGGCAGTACCGGGATTGGCAACGGTATTGCTATCCCACACGGCAAACTCGAAGAGGATACGCTGCGGGCCGTGGGCGTTTTTGTCCAACTGGAAACCCCCATTGCCTTCGATGCTATCGACAATCAACCTGTCGATCTGTTGTTTGCCCTTCTCGTCCCGGCCGATCAAACTAAAACGCATCTGCATACGCTCTCGCTGGTGGCGAAACGTCTGGCGGATAAAACAATTTGCCGCCGCCTGCGCGCTGCGCAAAGTGATGAAGAGCTGTATGAAATTATCACTGAAGCGGAAAGTAATAATGAGGCGTAACGGAAGTCGCACCTTACTCTTTTTCGTACTGAGGAGAAACGGTACATGGTACTGATGATCGTCAGCGGCCGTTCAGGGTCGGGGAAATCCGTCGCCCTGCGAGCGCTGGAAGATATGGGTTTTTACTGCGTCGATAACCTGCCGGTTGTGCTGCTGCCCGAGCTGGCGCGCTCGCTCGCCGATAGAAACATCTCGGCCGCCGTCAGTATTGACGTACGCAACATGCCCGAGTCGCCGGAAATCTTCGAGCAGGCGATGAAAAATCTGCCCGCAGAGTTTTCACCTCAGCTGCTGTTCCTGGATGCCGATCGTAACACCCTGATTCGCCGCTACAGCGACACGCGTCGTTTACATCCTCTGTCCAGCAAAAACCTGTCGCTGGAAAGCGCCATCGATGAAGAGAGCGACCTGCTGGAGCCTCTGCGTTCCCGCGCCGATCTGATCGTCGACACCTCCGAAATGTCGGTGCACGAGCTGGCAGAAATGCTACGCACGCGTTTATTAGGCAAACGCGAGCGCGAACTGACGATGGTGTTTGAATCCTTTGGTTTTAAGCACGGTATTCCTATCGATGCCGACTACGTTTTCGATGTCCGTTTCCTGCCAAACCCGCACTGGGATCCGAAACTGCGTCCCATGACCGGCCTCGATAAACCTGTTGCCGCCTTCCTCGACCGGCACACGGAAGTTCACAATTTTATCTACCAGACCCGCAGCTATCTTGAGCTATGGTTACCTATGCTGGAGACCAATAACCGCAGCTATCTGACGGTGGCCATTGGTTGTACCGGTGGTAAACACCGTTCGGTTTACATCGCCGAACAGCTGGCTGACTACTTCCGCTCACGCGGTAAAAATGTTCAGTCTCGTCATCGGACGCTGGAAAAACGCAAATCATGACCGTTAAGCAAACCGTTGAAATCACCAATAAGCTGGGCATGCACGCTCGCCCGGCGATGAAGCTGTTTGAATTAATGCAAAACTATGATGCTGAAGTGCTGCTACGCAATGACGAAGGTACCGAAGCGGAAGCGAATAGCGTGATTGCCCTGCTGATGCTCGATTCAGCTAAAGGGCGTCAGATCGAGATTGAAGCCAACGGCCCACAAGAAGTTGAGGCGCTGGCAGCGGTTATTGCGCTGTTCAACGCCGGGTTTGATGAAGATTAGATTTCATTCCCCCGGTGGCAGCGTGCCTTGCGGGTTACCGGTCGTGAAATCATCAATGTAGCTTATTCGCCTGCATAAACCCTTCCCCACCTAACTGCCTCATCTGCCGCAGGATCCACGCCTGACGGCTGCGAACATAACCCGACGGCGCATCGGCGCGAAAGCGTATTGGGTTAGGCAAAACCGCAGCGAGCAGCGCGGCTTCGCCAGCCGTTAATTTACTGGCCGGTTTGTGAAAATAGCGCTGCGAAGCGGCTTCAACGCCAAACGTTCCTTCACCAAACTCAGCAATATTCAGATAAACGGTGAGGATCCGCTTTTTGCTCCAGACCATCTCAATACCGACAGTCAGCCCCGCCTCCAGCCCTTTTCTCAGCCAGCTGCGACCATCCCACAGAAACAGGTTTTTTGCCGTCTGTTGCGACAGGGTTGACGCACCACGGATGCGATTCTCATTGCGTTTATTATGCGCCAGCGCCTTCTCAATGGCCGGGACGTCAAATCCCCAGTGCTCCGGGAATTTCTGGTCTTCTGCGGCAATGACCGCCAGCCCCATCCAGGGAGAAATTTCATCCATGCTCACCCAATCGGAATGGGCGATGTAATAAAAATCCCCTGCGAGCCAGGCGCCGACCTGCCTCTCCAGCATCACCGCCGAAAAAGGGACGGGTACGATGCTAAACAGGGCAACCCCGCCGCCCCATAGCACCGCACAAGCCAACAGCAGCCTCAGCACAAAGCGCTTAATCAACCGCAACGGCGATAAGCGAAATGTCATGCCGTCAGAACCAATACGCGAGAGACCAGTTTTTCAATGCCACTTGCCGCTTCGGCGATGTTCTGCGCCAGCATATACGCGGGGGTCGTCACCACTTTGTTGTCTTCATCAACCACAATATCGTCGACCGGGCAAGGCACGTGTTCAGCCCCCATCTCCTCAACCGCGTCAGCAGTATCAAGATCGGTACCAATAGTCACGCGTAGTGGAATAGCAAATATTTTCGGCAACAGTGCCGGAGCAATACAGATAAAGCCCAACGGTTTACCCGCCTGATGCATCGCCAGAGCCAGAGCCTTAAGATCGCGATCTACTTCACATTCACTCCCCTGCGAAGCAAAGCTGCTAAGGTTCTTTGCCGCACCAAAACCGCCGGGCACAATCAGCGCATCCAGTTCATCCGCTTGGGCATTTGCCAAAGGCTGAATCTCTCCGCGTGCGATACGCGCCGCTTCCACAAGCACATTACGGCTTTCCGCCTGCGCTTCGCCGGTCAGATGATTGATAACATCGGTTTGTACTTTATCTGGGGCATAGCAGATAGCCTGAGCGCCACTGCGAGCAATTGCCAGCAAGGTAAGGACTGCTTCATGAATTTCACTTCCGTCATAAACGCCGCAGCCACTCAGCACGACACCAATTTTCTTCATCACATCAGCCCCTCAGTACAAGTTTATGACAACAGTCAAAAATTTTGATTTACTCGCTATGCTTCACATATTTTACTGTTTCATGTAACAAATTATTTAAGGTTTGCTATCTTAATGAACGAGTAAGCCAAATCCTCAGGTTGCGCCGTGTAAAAAATCACTCAAATGATTCTGGCGCAATGACCCGTTCCCTGGTGTTGGCGCAGTATTCGCGCACCCCGGTTTATCCGGGGTCATTTTTTATCTGCCGCCGCTACCCACGCTTTCAGTAACGCAACATCGTTTTGCCACTCGGATTTCATCTCTTCAACCCATTCTCCAACGTTATCCGACCAGGCTGGCAAATCCGGCGTTTGGATCTGCTGTCCTAACTGCTGGATATGACGCAAACCGATTGAGCCCGCAGCCCCTTTAATCTTATGTCCCTCATCGACAATGCCTTTCTGGTCGCGGGCGGTCAAATTTGATTCCAGAACCGCCAGGTAACCTGGCATCATCCTTTCAAAAACGGCCAGACCGTCATTAATAAGCTTCGGCCCTACCAGTTCGATGTACTGCTCAAGCATCGGAATATCCAGTACAGAAGCCGATTTACTGATATCTACAGATGGCATCTCATTCTCCTCCTCTTCCGGAGCATCCCAGAATTTTTTGATAATCGCGGTCAATGCCGGAACCGATAACGGCTTACTCAGGACATCATCCATTCCCGCATCCAGATACTCATGCTTGTTCTTCAGTACGTTAGCGGTAAGCGCGACCAGCGGCGGGAGTTCATCGGCGGCAAAGCGTTGTTTCAACTGACGAGAAATATCGAATCCAGTCATATCCGGCAGTTGAATATCGAGCAGAACCAGATCGTACTCGCCGGGTACAAACATCTCCAGCGCAGCCTTACCGGTCATCGCCACATCCACGCTATTGCCCAGCTTTTCCAGTACCGAGCGCGCCACGATCACGTTTAGCTCGATATCTTCCACTAACAGCACGTTCAGCGCAGGTAATGGCATTTCATCTTCCGCCAGCGTGTCTTCAACCTCTTCAGCAACGGCCGGTGCGTGTACGGTGAGAGTAAAAGTCGCCCCTTTACCCGGCTGGCTGGCAACGCAAATATCCCCCCCCATATTACGTGCCAGGCGACGCGATACGGCGAGGCCGATACCAGTACCTGTCGCTGGCTTGCCGCCCTGGCTATCTTTAACCTGGTAATACATGGCGAAAATTTTATCTTGTTCCGCTTCAGGGATGCCAATGCCTGAATCTTCCACTTCAAAGTGCAGGATGTTTCCCTCGTCATAGCGCACGCGGACGTTCACATTCCCACCCTGTGGAGTAAATTTCACGGCATTACTAATAAGATTCCACAAAATTTGGCGCAAACGCGTTCCGTCGGTGATCACTTTATGCGGCAGCGGAAGCGTAGGAGCCAACACAAAGTGCAGGCCTTTCTGCTGCGCCTGCAAGCCGGAGAGATTTTCCAGGTCGGCAAGGAAGCCAGTGAAATCAACTGGCTGGTTATCCAATTGAATTTTACGCCGCTCCATCTTATCCATCTCAATAATATCATTGAAGATATTGCCAAGAGTTACCGCTGAGACGTGGATAGTTTTCAGGTATTTCTCCTGTTCGTCGGTCAGGTCGGTATCCAGAAGGATTCGGCTAAGCCCTACGATGCCGTTAAGCGGCGTCCGCAGTTCGTGGCTGATCGTTGAGATAAAGGTGGTCTTATCACGGCTGGCCCGCTCCAGAGCGTCCTGATAGCGCTTACGCTCCGTAATATCGCGACCAAACCCCATCAGGCCGCGCCGCTTACCTATGCGGTCATAATAAGGCACTTTGCGGATTTCAAAGCAGGCCTTACGCCCGTCCGGATAATCCAGCCACTGCTCATAGGTAAGCGATACGTTATGGTGGAAGACTTTCTCATCCGTCTCCAGCACTTTCTCCGCTACCTCTTCGCTGTAAACCTCTTGCGGCTTCAGGTGAATAAGCTGTTTTTCGCTTTTACCGGTCAACAGTTCCATAGCTCGGTTACAGCCAGAAAACTCTTTATCTTCATTGCGATAGAAAACCAGGTCCGGTGAAGCATCAAGGAAGGAGCGCAGAAAGGAGGTTTGCTGTTCAAGCTGAATTTGCGTTTCTTCACGCTCCTTCATCTCAATTTTCAACTGCTCAAGCGTCGTTTCACGTTCCGCTTCCGCTTTTTCGCGCTCGCCGATTTCCTGATTAAGCTGGGCGATATTGTCCTTAAGCTGCACGTTCAGCTTGAGATCGCGTTCGCGCATCTCCTCCAGTTTCTCCACCAGCCTCGAGAGGCGCTGCCGGGACTCTTCCAGTTGTTCAACCACCACCGAAAGGAAATAGACCGCCCACGGGGTAATCAGCAAGCCAAAGAAGATGGAGCGGATCACATCAATACTTTCCACCTGGCCGTGCAGCACCATAGTAACGGCCATTTGCACGACTATCGCCAGCACCACCAGCGCAAAGGCCAGCAGCATTGAAAAGCGCACCAGACCCAGCTTCATCATCAGGTCAACATAATACTGCGCCAGCATACGGATTTGCTTCATAAGGGATTCCTTCACGACAACTTCGCACAATAATACTCAATTCTGGGCAAGACGCTGTAAGTTGTGCCAAAAATGCGGGAAGGATTGTAGTTACGCGCCTGACGGTGGAGAGTCGTCAGCCGGAAAAGACGTTATTCGGCAGCAGCCGGAGAGATCCAGCAACGCCCGATGGCTGACCCCTGCACGCCGTATTCATTGAGATATTTATCCAGCTCCACCATCCCGGTCCAACGGTTATCACACCACAGTGGCGCCAGCAGCGTCGGGCGTCGGGCGCTGGCGGAAATACGGTGATAAATCACCTCAGCCGGGGTATGGCGTATCATCTCTCCTGCGGTGACCGTATACTCCTCCAGTTCAATACCGTTTAACTTTCCGGCCTGCCACGCCTTTGCCATGATGCTGCCCTTCACAATATGAAGTGGATGCAGCTTAATGCCGTCTACACCGGTCTCTACCACCTGTTTTAACGTCTCCAGGCATTCACTCTGCCCTTCGCCCGGCAGGCCAACGATAAGGTGGCTACACACTTTAAGGCCGCGCTCACGTGCCAGACGGGTTGTACGCTGATAGCAGGCAAAATCATGACCGCGATTAATTCGATGCAGCGTTTTATCGTGCGCGGTTTGTAAACCAAGCTCGAGCCATACTTCATAACCCTGTTCCCGATATTCGGTAAGTAGATCCAATACCGCTCCGGGAACGCAATCCGGTCGAGTGCCCACACATAGCCCGACGATACTGGCCTGACTGACTACCTGCTGATACATGGAACGCAGCACCTGTACCTCAGCAAACGTGCTGGTGTAAGCCTGGAAATAGGCCAGATAGCGCTTCGCGCGGTTAATCAATTGCGCCTGATGGGTCAGTTGTTCGGCAATCGAGCGGTGCTGCTGCTCTTCATCAGCAAAAGAGGCGACATTACAGAACGTACAGCCGCCGCGACCAAGGGTGCCATCGCGATTTGGACAGCTAAATCCACCATGCAGCGTCAGTTTATGAACTTTTTCACCATATCGGCGCATAAGATCCCCACCAAACATATTGACTAATTTTTGTAACTGCATAATCTGATAGACCGGCCTTAAGAAAGGGGCCAAGCCTGCCATTTTTAGCTACCGACGGCGATGACCTGGATCAATCGTCAACGCGGCCGCCTGTTTTATTGCATAAACACTCAAGATAACTGCAATTTAATTCACCTTCATGGTAATGAGTTTTCCTTATATAAAGCCTCTGATTTGTCATTATCTTTACCCGGGCATAAAACAGTATCAACAACCAACAATTATAAAAATACCAGTTTAAAAAACTGAAATAAAAAAATAATTCAGCATAAAACGATAACACCATGCCATTGACATAGTGAGACAGATCACACTCGATTATGTCGCCTGATACGTTTCATCAGCATTTAAAATGAATTTATTTTAATAAAATCATTTAGTTATATATGGTGTAGCACATTTTTGGATAAATAAGGTTGCCATTTGACGTATGTGCGGATTCCCGATAAGTTGGGAATCCGCTGGAAGCTTTCTGGATGAGCGCTCTGCTCATCATATTTATGCAGTAATGTGAGATTCCCTCTTAACAGCAAGTCCTCAAACTTGTGTACCGATGCGAAAAGGATTTAAAGAGGGCGAATGCGAGGTGTAAACCCCGTCGCCATGCTCTTTCTGTGCCCGTGTGCAATCGGTATCGGAGGGGGTCCCGTAGAGCCTGGGGAGGTTCACTGATATGTTGTACGATAAATCCCTTGAGAGGGATAACTGTGGTTTCGGCCTGATCGCCCACATAGAAGGCGAACCTAGCCACAAGGTAGTGCGAACCGCTATACACGCACTGGCCCGAATGCAGCACCGCGGCGCGATTCTTGCCGATGGAAAAACCGGCGACGGTTGTGGCTTGCTGCTACAAAAACCTGATCGTTTCTTCCGCATTGTTGCGGAAGAGCGCGGCTGGCGTTTAGCCAAAAATTACGCCGTTGGGATGCTGTTCCTTAATAAGGATCCTGAACTGGCAAAAGCGGCTCGCCGCATCGTCGAAGAAGAACTTCAACGCGAAACGCTGTCTATCGTCGGCTGGCGCGATGTGCCAACCAATGAAGGCGTTCTTGGTGAAATCGCCCTCTCCTCGCTGCCCCGTATTGAACAAATCTTTGTTAACGCCCCGGCTGGCTGGCGCCCGCGTGACATGGAGCGCCGTTTATTTATCGCGCGTCGCCGTATCGAAAAGCGTCTGCAGGAAGATAAAGATTTCTACGTTTGCAGCCTGTCGAACCTGGTCAACATTTATAAAGG
>DASYFN010000123.1:0-32783 GCA_036498385.1 Klebsiella sp. | reverse complement strand
TGTGCGGGCTGCTGAATGCGGCGCTGATTCATTACACCGGTATTAGCCCGCTGGTGATTACGCTCGGCACCCTGTACCTCTACGGCGGCGGCGCGCTGCTGCTCTCGGGTATGGCGGGGGCGACTGGTTACGAAGGCATCGGCGGGTTTCCGGATAGCTTTACCGCCTTCGCCAATCTGACCTTGTTCGGCCTGCCGATACCACTGGTGCTGTTCGTCGCTATCACCTTTTTCTTCTGGCTTCTGGCCCACCGCGGGCGCTTTGGCCGCCATCTTTTTCTGCTCGGGCAGAACCCGCGCGCCGCGCGCTATGCCGCGCTTTCCGTTAACGGGATGCCCTACGCGCTGTATGGCCTGGTGGGCGTGGCGTCGGCGGTGGCGGCGCTGGTGATGGTCTCCTATTTCGGCTCGGCGCGCTCGGACTTAGGCCGCGACCTGCTGATGCCTGCGTTGACTGCCGTGGTGCTTGGCGGGGCCAATATCTACGGCGGTTCCGGCTCTATCATCGGCACGGCGCTGGCCGCGCTGCTGGTGGGCTATTTACAACAAGGTTTGCAGATGGTCGGCATCCCCAACCAGGTGTCGAGCGCGCTGTCAGGGGCGCTGTTGGTTGTGGTGGTGATGGGACGTTCGCTGAGCCTGCGCCGTGAATGGGTGCTGATGAGCGGGCGGCGTCTTTTCTCGCGTAAAACAATCGGAGCATAAAATGAAAACAAAACTGATCGTGCTGGCGATGGCGCTGGGTATGGCATCAGTCCAGGCGGCGGACCGCATCGCCTTTATTCCTAAGCTGGTCGGCGTCGGTTTCTTTACCAGCGGCGGTAACGGCGCGAAAGAGGCGGGCAAAGCGCTCGGTGTGGATGTCACCTACGACGGCCCGACCGAACCAAGCGTCTCCGGCCAGGTTCAACTGATCAACAACTTCGTCAACCAGGGTTACAACGCGATTATCGTCTCCGCCGTATCGCCGGACGGCCTGTGCCCGGCGCTGAAGCGGGCGATGCAGCGCGGGGTCAAGATCCTGACCTGGGACTCCGATACCAAACCTGAGTGCCGCAGCATCTATATCAACCAGGGGACGCCGCAGCAGCTCGGCGGTCTGCTGGTGGAGATGGCGGAAAAACAGGTGACGAAGCCCGCCGCCAAAGTGGCGTTTTTCTACTCCAGCCCGACGGTGACCGACCAGAACCAGTGGGTAAAAGAGGCGAAAGCCAAAATCGCAAAAGCGCATCCGCAGTGGGAAGTGGTGACCACGCAGTTTGGCTATAACGATGCCACTAAATCGCTGCAAACCGCCGAAGGGATCTTAAAAGCGTATCCGGATCTCGATGCCATTATCGCCCCGGACGCCAACGCGCTCCCGGCGGCCGCACAGGCGGCAGAGAACCTCAAGCGCCAGGGCGTGGCGATTGTCGGCTTTAGCACCCCGAATGTGATGCGCCCCTACGTGGAACGCGGCACGGTAAAAGCCTTCGGCCTGTGGGACGTGGTGCAGCAGGGCAAGATCGCGGTTAACGTCGCCGATCGTCTGCTGAAAAAGGGCGATCTTAACGTCGGCGATAGCGTAGAGGTTAAAGATCTCGGCACCCTGAAAGTCGAGCCAAACAGCGTGCAGGGCTACCAGTATGAAGCGAAAGGCAACGGCATCGTGCTACTGCCGGAGCGGGTGGTGTTCAGCAAAGAGAATATCAATAACTATGATTTCTGATGGAGGATGAGATGGCTGATTTAGACGATATCAAAGAGGGAAAAAACTTCGGCTTAGACCGTCCGCAGCAGAACACGCTCTATACGCTGAAGGGCTGCGGTTCGCTGGAGTGGGGGATGCAATCGCGGCTGGCGCGTATCTTTAATCCGCAGAGCGACCGTACGGTGATGCTGGCGTTCGATCACGGCTATTTTCAGGGGCCGACCACCGGGCTGGAGCGTATCGATCTCTCTATCGCGCCGCTATTTGAGGAGACCGACGTGCTGATGTGCACCCGCGGCGTGCTGCGTAGCCAGGTGCCGGCGGCGACCAACAAACCGGTGGTGCTGCGCGCTTCCGGCGGCAACTCGATCCTCAGCGAACTTTCCAACGAGTGCGTGGCGGTAGCGATGGAAGACGCGCTGCGCCTGAACGTCTGCGCGGTGGCGGCGCAGGTCTATATCGGCAGCGAGCATGAGCATCAGTCGATCAACAACATTATCAAGCTGGTGGATGCCGGCAACCGTTATGGTATGCCGGTGTTGGCGGTTACTGGCGTGGGCAAAGAGATGACCCGTGACGCTCGCTATTTCTCACTGGCCAGCCGCATTGCCGCCGAAATGGGGGCGCAGTTCGTGAAAACCTATTTTGTTGAGGAAGGCTTTGAGAAAGTCACCGCCAGCTGCCCGGTGCCCATTGTCATCGCCGGGGGCAAAAAGCTGCCGGAGCAGGAGGCGCTGGAGATGTGCTGGCGGGCGATCGGCCAGGGGGCTTCCGGCGTGGATATGGGGCGTAATATCTTCCAGTCCAGCGCGCCGCGCGCGATGCTGAAGGCGGTGAAAAAAGTGGTGCACGAGAACCTGAGCGCCCGCGAGGCGTATCAGTTCTGGCAGGAGGAAAAACAGGGAGAGCTGAAATGAACGTAACGCTGGTGGAAATCAATATCAAACCGGAACGGGTCGACGAGTTTCTTGAGGTGTTCCGCGCCAACCACGAAGGGGCGCTGCAGGAGCCGGGCAATCTGCGCTTTGACGTCCTGCAGGACCCGGAGGTGAAGACGCGCTTTTTTATCTATGAAGCCTATAAAGATGATGAGGCGGTGTTGGCGCATAAGAAAACCCCGCACTATCTGGCCTGCGTGGCGAAGCTGGAGGAATTAATGTCGCAGCCGCGGCAGAAGCGCAGCTTTATCGGCCTGCTGCCGGAGGCATGAGGTTGTCTCTTCACTCCGATCCATCCTTTGGGATAGGGTCGGAGTGAAGGAGCATTTATTGCCAATAAAAGGGCAAGTCACTAAGCCTCTTCCACCGGAACCTGCAGCGCCGCCAGCGCCAGACGGGCCGCTTTTAGCACCTGTTCACACTGCTCAAGCGTCAGCGTCAGTGGCGGCTCAATGCGGATCGTTCTTGCGTTGTTGAGCGTTCCGGCCACCAGTACGCGCTGGCGAAACATCTCGCTGGCAAAGTCATAGCCGATTTCGTTATCGACAAACTCAATCGCCATCAGCATGCCTTTGCCGCGCACTTCATTCACCAGATCCGGATATTCGCGGGCCAACTGACGGAAGCCGTCCAGCAGTATGTCGCCTTTCTGCTCTGCCTGCGCGGGCAGGTTTTGCGTCAGCAGTACGTTGATGGTCGCCAGCGCCGCCGCGCAGGCCAGCGGGTTGCCACCGAAAGTGGTGGTATGCAGGAACGGGTTATCAAACAGCACCGAGAACACCTCTTCGGTGGCAACCGTTGCGCCAATCGGCATGACGCCCCCACCCAGCGCTTTGGCAAGGCACAGAATATCCGGCTGGACATTTTCGTGCTCGCAGGCAAACATCTTGCCGGTGCGCCCCATGCCGGTCTGCACTTCGTCAAGGATCAGCAGCGCGCCAAACTCGTCACACAGCTTGCGTACCGCAGGCAGATAGCCTGGCGGCGGCAGGATCACACCGCCTTCGCCCTGAATAGGCTCAAGGATCACCGCCGCGACGTCATCGCCGGTTTTTTTGCACTCGCTCAGCAGCGTGCGCATGGCGTTAATATCGCCAAACGGCACGTGACGGAATCCCGTCAGCAGCGGCATAAAAGGTTTACGGAAGGTTGATTTCGCGGTGGCTGAAAGCGCGCCCAGCGATTTACCGTGAAACGCGCCGCTGGTAGCGACGAAGGTAAACTTGCCGCGCGGAGACTGGTAAGCCTTCGCCAGCTTTAACGCCGCTTCGACCGATTCGGTGCCACTGTTGCTAAAAAAGCTATATTTCAGTTTGCCCGGCGTTAAGGCCGCCAGGGTTTTTGCCAGCATGGCCCGTAGCGGGTCCAGCAGTTCCTGACTATGAAGGGGTTGTTTAGCGAGCTGATTCTCGACGGCGGAAACGACAACTGGATTACGGTGCCCTACATTAAAAATCCCAAACCCACCCAGGCAGTCGATAAACTCCTGTCCCTGAGTGTCGACAAGCGTATTTAACCCTCCCGCTTGCCACTCTACGGCTCCGTAATCCCCGCCAGCAGTGACCGATTTTCGATACGCTAAAAACCCTGGGTTCACATGCTCTTTAAAGTATTCCCTGACCTCCTGGTTAAGTGATTTCATCTCCTCATGATCAAGCGTTCGCTTCTCAATGAGATTCAGTGCGTGTGCGCTGCAGGCCAGAGCCGATGCGCTGGAAGGTAACCTGTTCAAAATGTGCTCCTGGGCGGGCGTATCACATGATACTGAATTAAGTATTGCAGGGATTACGCCACTTCGTCGCGGGCCAGGAAAATCGGGATAAACGCAACGTGAAATCGCGATTGAGCAAAATTTAATCTTATCGTAAAATTATTGGCATGTTTTACTCCTGAAGGTATGAAACGATGCGGAGAAGGGGTTCCGCCGCGTGCTTCGCGGCGGTGCAGGCTGCCCGGCGATGAGGCAGAGGATTAGTCGAGCTGGGAGATCTCCATTGCCGCGCGGTCAATCACGCCGACGATCTGCTTCAGTTGAGCTTCGGTCATTTCCTGCTGGTTAACCTTTAAATCCAGTACCGCCTTGAAATTCTCCAGCGCGCGCTTCATCTGCGGATTTTTACGCAGTTCACAACCCACCATGCGCGCCTGTAGCCTGATTTGAATATGCTCCAGTTGTTGCTGGTTTTCAGTGTGTAGCTGGCTGCCTTCGGCGGTAATGGCGATTTTTTTGCGGCCGTTTTCATCAACCACGCTGATTAAACCCTGATCCTCGAGCAAGTCGAGCGTCGGGTAGATGACGCCGGGGCTCGGACTGTAGTTGCCCTGGGTCATGGTTTCAATCGCTTTAATAAGCTCGTAACCGTGACTGGCATTACGGGTAAGGATGTCCAGAATGACCAGCCGTAGTTCACCGTGGCCAAAGAAGCGCTGCCGACGTCCGCCGCCTCTGCGGCCATGCTCGCCGTGTTCACAATGCTCACCATGTTCACCGTGGCGTCCGCGTGGCCCACGGCCTTCTTCGTGATGATGTCTCATGTTTTGTTCCTGTGTATTTTTGATATATCTAATTTATATCTAAAAATTATCAAGTAGCAACACAGTATTTTATTTATTATTTATTTAATTGATATATAACGATTTAATATTCTAATCTGGATTCTGTCGTGCTTTTCTATGGCTATATCAAAAAGTGCTTGCATTCTTTTTTAATGGCAATCATTATCATTTGCAAGACTTTTAGATATATCTATCCCGTTCACGAAGGCGATGAAAGATGACAACGACAAATCACCCCAAATACCCGCAGCGCGTTCGTAACGCGCTGCGTTTCCGTGAGTTAACCGTATTGCGTGTCGAGCGTATCGGTAGCGCATTCCAGCGTATCGTGCTGGGCGGAGAGGCGCTGGAAGGCTTTGTTTCGCAGGGTTTTGACGATCATACCAAGCTCTTTTTTCCCGCAGCGGGAGCTGCGTTTACTCCACCAGAGGTGACGGATGAAGGTATTAACTGGGGCGAGGGCATGCGCCCGGCGACCCGCGACTATACACCGCTGTACGATGCAGGACGCCATGAGCTGGCGTACGACTTCTTTATTCACGATGGCGGTATTGCCAGCAGTTGGGCGCTGGCGGCGAAAACGGGCGATAAGCTGGTGATCGGCGGCCCGCGCGGTTCGCTGGTGGTGCCGGAAGATTACGCCTGGCAACTGTACGTGGGCGATGAGTCAGGAATGCCCGCGCTGCGCCGCCGTCTGTTGGGATTGCAGCAGCTTCCGACGCGTCCGCAGGTCACGGCGATCGTGACCATTGGCGATGCGTCTTATAAAGATTACCTGGCGGATCTCGACGGCTTTAATATCGAGTGGGTGGTGGGACATCATTCATCTGCCGTGGCCGAGCGCTTGGCGCAGATAGTGGTTCCGGCTGAAGATTATTTTATCTGGGTGACCGGGGAAGGCGCGGTGGTGAAATCGCTGCTGGCGCGCTTTGAGGGCGAAGAGATTGACCCGCAGCTGGTGCGTTCCCAGGCCTACTGGCACCGCAAGTAAAAGCGAAAAAAACCGGGTCGCGGCTAGCGCCTTACCCCTTCAGTCACTGCGTTGACAAGGTTGGCGCGCTGATTAAAAAGAATTGAGACATCGCTGATCGTCAAAGGTGAGCGAGTTCCCGGAAGGGTCAGCTTCCGGACCGGAAAGGTGAGACAGGCTAACCACGAATAACGCGCTTGCCGGGGATATCGAGGGTGGCGGTCTCGCCATTTTGCAACATATTCAGGACATCGCTCTGCTGGCAAAGCATCGCGATACCCGCCTGGCGGGCGATAATTGCGCCGTGAGAGAACTCGCTGCCAGCCTGCAGACAGATCCCCTTCACCTGCCGGGCGTCGAGCTGCAGGACAGTAGAGGGAAAGATATCGTCGGCAACGAGGATCGATGGACTGTTAAACTGCGGCAGTGGTTCGTTCTCCTCTTTAAGGTGACGTAGTGTGTGGTGCAAAATATCATCAATATCAATATAGCGCGCCTGCAGGTAAGCATCGTCGAGATGGCGATATTGCTGACTTAAATCGGTCAGCACTCGATGCCAGGCCCACTCCGCGCTGCACTGCTCGTCGCGCACGATATCGCATGCCGCTGTGTATAAATCAGGATCGTCGAGCAGGGTATAATGCCCGGAGAAGATTGCCGCGATATGGGCGGAATACTTCTCCTCCGCCAGGGCCACCAGTGCGCTAAGGTCTTCCAGCGTTCGGTCGATGGCCCGTTTCAGGCGCAACTGCTGTTGACCGATATTGGCGCAATTTTCCCGCATAACCCTGTCATGAGGCCGCGGGTAGATCACAACTTTACCCTGAACGCTGGTGGGCTGAAGCGCAGGTGTCGCCTCCGTTTGCTCGCCGAAGTTCTCCGTCGCCAGAGCCTGGAATGCCGCCAGCGCGGCGTCAGCGTCCGGGCCGCGGGCAAGCAGCCTTAAGGTATCGTTACGGCGTACCTGAAGCAGGGCGATTTGGTTGAGACTGTCCGGCGTAACGCACTTACCCTCTTTCTCCAGTACCAGGTCGGCATTGAATCCCGCCAGCGCGGCGACCAGCTTTGACGCCGGGCGAACGTGCAGGCCGTTATGATTTTTAATCACCACGGAAACAGAGCGCGCGTCGCGGTCGTCGGTCAGCATGGCGGTAACCGAAGCGTGTTGTGGTTGCGATGGTAATCCCAGTTGTACGCGCTTTGCCTCCAGCGCATTCATAGCGTCTTCGATCACCTTGTCGATATCTGCCCCGGCGGCGGCGCTCACCGTTGCCGCCAGGGTACCTTCCACCAGCGGCGCCGCGCACAGGCGAACCTTCGCCGCAATGGCCGGATCGAGCAGATCCAACGCGGTTTCGGCGCTCAGCAATGCGCTGCCGATATCCATTATCACCAGCACGTGATCGGCGTCGGCTACGGATTCAATGGCTTCCATGACCTTAATCGGATCGGTGCCGATCGGGCTTGCGGGATCGTCAATCCCGGCGGCGATCGCCAGCTTACAGCCATCGCTCATTAACATCTGTCGGGCCAGTTCTCCGACACCTTCGCCCAGACGGGCGCTATGAGAAACGATAACCAGGTTTACCATCGCGTTTTCCTTACTCTTTGGCCGCAGCAGCCAGCATCTGAATCATAAACATCACCGAGGTTGCACCCGGATCCTGGTGCCCGATGCTGCGTTCACCCAGGTAGCTGGCCCGGCCTTTACGAGCCTGCATGGCAATGGTGGCCTGGACGGCGGCTTGCGCCTGTTCGCAGGCAGCGTCAAGCGCGCTTTGTATCGACAGATGCTGTTCGCTGGACTGACGCAGCGACTCCGCCACTGGCAGCCAGACGTCGCACATGGTTTTATCGCCTGGCTCGGCTTTGCCACGATTCGCCACCCCTTCTGCGCCTTCGCGGATCGTTTGATAAAGCTCTTCCAGAGTCAGGCTCTGATGAGCCTGGGTAACCTGAGCGGCGCGAATAAAGAAGGTGCCGAACAGCGGGCCGCTGGCCCCACCGACATTAGAGAGCAGGGTCATACCGGTATTTTTAAGAATGAAACCAATGTCTTTATCGGCAATCGATGGCAGCTTTTCCACCACCTTGCTAAAACCACGATGCATATTCAGGCCGTGGTCGGCATCGCCGATTTCTCTGTCCAGACCGGTTAAAAAATCGCTCTCTTTGGTGAAGATCTCGCCGCAGCGATAGAGCCAGTCAACGATTTGCGTTCTGCTTAATGACATGTTGTGTTCCTTATTTTCCCCAGCTTAGCGCTGGAGTGTGGACCGGGGCATCCCATAGTGCCAGCGTCTCGTCATCGGCTTTTAACAGGGTGATGGAAAAGCCCACCATATCCAGCGAGGTGCAGTAGCTGCCGATAAGGTTGCGCTCGATAATAATGCCGGTTTCCTCGCAGCGCTGCGTCAGATGGTTGTAGACGCCGTATAGCTCGGAAAGCGGTGTGGCACCGAGGTTGTTGACCAGTGCGATGACCCGGTCGCCTTTTTGCAACGCCTGTTTTGTCTGCGATACGTCCTGCCATGTGCCTTTAACGCTGTCCCAGTGACGCAGCGTGCGGCTATAGGCACCGTTTTCCAGCAGGGTATCGAACATTTCGTCAACGGTACGATCGAGGGAGGTGAAACGGCGGCGGTCGATACCCGGTTCGCCGTGAATACCGACGCCGAACTCCATCTCATCGTCCTGCAGTTCGAATGAGGGTTGCCCGGCAGCCGGAACGGTGCAGGCGCCGAGCGCGATGCCAATGGAGTGGCCGAGGTTGTTCAGCTTGCGCCCCAGTTCGGCGCAGGCTCCCAGCGAGTCGCCGCGTTCGGCAGCCGCGCCCACCAGTTTTTCAATCAGCACGGTATTGGCAACCCCACGCCGCCCGGCGGTGTAGAGGCTGTCTTTCACCGCCACGTCGTCATCGACCACCACGGTGGTGACTTTTACGCCGCTTTCGTGCAGCAGCTCAGTGGCGGTTTCGAAGTTAAGAATATCGCCGGTATAGTTTTTGATAATCAGCAGTACGCCTTCGCCGCCGTCGATGGTCATGGCGCATTCAAACATTTTATCCGGCGTCGGGGAGGTGAAAATTTCCCCCGGGCAGGCCCCGGAGAGCATGCCCTGGCCGATATAGCCGCAGTGCATCGGCTCATGACCGCTACCGCCGCCGGAGAGCAGCGCCACTTTCCCGGCCACCGGCGCATCGGCGCGGGTGACGTAAACCGGGTCCTGATGCAGCGTCAGCTCAGGGTGGGCTTTCGCCAGGCCAGCCAGTTGTTCACTCAGTACATCCTCGACACGGTTAATCAGTTTTTTCATTATTTATTCTCCGTCGGAGTTTCGATGCGGCCTCTTTGCTGACGGAGGCAGTCATCGTTGTAGGGGGATCGCCTGACAATATGCTATACCGGGCGATGTATTGATTCTGGTTGAGTTAACGGGGAAAAAAAATCGTGCTAAAAGGAGTTTCATTACGAAACGTAATGATGAAATTTTGTTCCTTAATGAAACATTTTTGCTGAAGAAAATGGAAAAATGCGAAATAAGACTATTTTTTCACCTCGCTTCACATTCCTGGAAAGCACGGTCAGAAAGATAATTATGGCTGTTCTTATCACCCGGGGTGGTGAAAAACGCGGGCCTCTGATGCAGTAAAACAGGGCTAACACCCTGGTTCCTTCCTTTTCCTTTTAAACATGATCCCGTTATCCGGTTTTTCTGTTTCTTTTATGCCAAATGAGCGGATCGGGATCGCAATCTCGTCGTTTCATATGAGTTCATGTTCCAATATAAAACGGTAAAATTTGTGCCCTGTTTCATATCGGGCAAAAGGGGAAAGTTTTTGCCCGTAGCTCGTTCTACCTGACGCCAGAGCCACTAGTATGGCGCGCTAATTTATCGTCAGCCTGCTTCGACTCGTTAATGAGGAGAGGCGTTTTCTCTCCCCTCTGGCGGTTGCCGCCGGAGGAGTTGTCGTTTATGAAACAGCGGAAACGGATATGACTGCGCAGATTCAGAGCTTTCCTTTGGTGATAACTCAGTCATGGCATCGCTGCAGCAAGTTTATGCAGCGGGAAACCTGGCAGATACCGCATCAGGCGCAGGGGGTGACCTTTGAATCGATTTGCCGACGTAAAACTGCGCTGTTGACGATTGGTCAGGCAGCGCTGGAAGATGCCTGGGAGTTTATGGATAGTCGCCCCTGCGCGTTGTTTATCCTCGATGAGTCCTCCTGTATTCTCAGCCGCTGCGGTGATCCGCAAACTCTCGACCAACTGGCGGAGCTGGGGTTTCGTGACGGCAGCTACTGCGCGGAAAGCATTATTGGCAGTTGTGCGCTCTCGCTGGCCTCAATGCTCGGGCAGCCGATCAAAACGACGGGCGATCAGCATTTTAAACAAGCGTTGCACCAATGGTCGTTTAGCTCTACGCCGGTGTTTGATAACCACGGGCGGCTGTTTGGCTCCATTTCTCTATGCTGCCTGACTGAAGAACAGGCTTCACCGGACCTCTCCCTGACCCTTGCTATCGCACGAGAAATCGGCAACTCGCTGCTCACCGATACCCTGCTGTCCGAGTCAAATCGCCATCTTAACCAGATGTATGGCCTGCTGGAGAGCATGGACGACGGGGTAATGGCGTGGAACGAGCAGGGGAGTTTGCAGTTTCTTAATGCGCAGGCCGCGACGCTGCTGCATCTTGATGCCCAAGCCAGCCAGGGCAAAAATATCAATGAGCTGGTGACGCTCCCGCCCCTGCTGCGTCGGGCGATTAAGCAGGCGCGCGGGTTGAACCATGTGGAAGTCACCTTCGAGAGCCAGCATCAGTTTGTCGATGCCGTTATCACTCTCAAGCCGATCGTCGAAGAGCAGGGGAACAGTTTCATTCTTCTGTTGCATCCGGTCGAGCAGATGCGCCAATTGATGACCAGTCAGCTTGGCAAAGTGAGTCATATCTTTGAGCAGATGTCAGCGGATGACCCGGAAACCCGGCGGCTGATTCACTTTGGCCGCCAGGCGGCGCGCGGCGCTTTTCCGGTGCTGCTGTGCGGTGAGGAGGGCGTGGGTAAAGAGCTGCTCAGCCAGGCGATTCACAATGAGAGCGAGCGGGGCGGCGGGCCGTATATCGCCGTCAACTGCCAGTTGTATGCCGACAGCGTTCTGGTTCAGGATTTTATGGGCAGCGCGCCGACCGACAATGAAAACGGCCGCCTTAGCCGACTTGAGCTGGCCAACGGCGGGACGCTGTTTCTGGAAAAAATCGAATATCTGGCGCCGGAGTTGCAATCCGCGCTGCTGCAGGTGATCAAGCAGGGGGTATTAACCCGTCTGGATGCCCGGCGCTTGATTCCAGTGGACGTTAAAGTGATTGCCACCACCACCGTCGATCTCGCCAATCTGGTGGAGCAAAACCGCTTTAGCCGCCAGCTTTACTACGCGCTGCACTCCTTTGAAATCATTATCCCGCCGCTGCGGGCGCGGCGTAACAGTATTCCCTCACTGGTGCGCAACCGTCTTAAGAGCCTGGAAAAGCGTTTTTCTTCGCGGCTGAAGGTGGATGATGATGTGCTGGCGCAACTGATAGCCTACTCCTGGCCGGGTAATGATTTTGAGCTTAACAGCGTTATTGAAAATATCGCCATTAGCAGCGATAACGGCCATATCCGCCTGAGTAATTTGCCGGAATATCTGTTTGCCGAGCGGCCCGGCGCTGATACGAGCTCATCGCTGCTGCCTGCCAGCCTGACTTTCAGCGCTATTGAGAAAGAGGCGATTATCCATGCCGCCCACGTGACCTGCGGGCGGGTGCAGGAGATGGCGCAACTGCTGAATATTGGCCGCACCACGCTGTGGCGCAAAATGAAGCAGTACGACATCGACATCGGCCAGTTTAAGCGCAGACGTATGGAATAGCTGCTTCGATTCAGCCCTGCGATGTGAGCCAGCATGACATTAATCGCGCAGAAAATCACCACGCAAGCGTTTGACTGAGGCCTGAATCAAATAAAGGCAACGATCCCTTTGATATCCCGGCTGAGTTGGGGCCATATTATAATTATGTTTATTACGTGGTTAATTTTAAGGATAAGAGCATGCCAGCACCAGCAGCAGTAGAGAAAGCCCTGGATTTTATTGGTGGTATGAACACATCAGTTGTGGTGCCACAAACTATGGATGAGAGTACGGCTAAGGGAATACTGAAATATCTGAATGAGTTAGGTGTACCGGCTAGCGCTGCGGATGTTTTATCGCGCGGTAAGCAGGAGGGGTGGAATCCCGGCTTCACGAAAAAAGTCGCCGAATGGGCGGACAAAATTGCCTCTGGCAACCGCATTATTATCAAAAACCCGGAGTACTTCTCTGCCTATATGCGGGAACAACTCCAGGCGTTAGTGTGAACTAATTTTCGGCAGAGCGGGTGCCCCTCATGGCTAGCTCTTGTGGAGCATTACAGCACCCGCGGACTGTCGATTGTTTACAGCCCGGCCAGGTTCTGGAAAATGACAGCGAGCGTCTGATTCTGGCATTTGTCCCTCACCAGAGGCAACCTTCTGTTAAAAATAACCATTAAAGCACAGCATTTTTTTATTGTTTAAGTAACCTCTGTCGCTTAAATATGGATATGCGTAAAACCACAGGGATGTCGTTAATGACCAATTACCGGGCATATTTTCAAAAAATATCAACGCTGACAGATGCCAGGCGTGAGCAGATGGCTGAGATCTATTTTCAGTCATATGCGGGGAGCGATCTTTCCTGTTTTCTCTCCGATCTGGAAAGTAAGGATGAAACGCTGCTTCTTGAATACAAGGGGCAGCTTGTTGGTTTCAGTAATATTCAGTTTTACGAACATGGACAGGCAATTATTGTTTATTCCGGTGATACGATTGTGATGCCAGAACACTGGAAACAGCAGATACTTCATCGGGTTTGGATAATGAGAATGGGCTTGCTTAAAGCGCAAGTGCCGAATAAAAAACTGTATTGGTTTCTGTTAGTTAAAGGTGTACGAACCTATAAATATCTGAAAGTCTTTAGCCGAACATTTTATCCCCACTGGCTGCGCAATGAGCCCGAACTTCAGCGTCTGGCAAGTTATCTGGCAACTGAAAAGTTTGGCTCGCTTTATAACGCAGAAACTGGCGTTGTGGAGTGCCCTGAACATTATGGTTACCTGAAAGAGTCGCTTGCTCGCATTCCTGATTCTTTGCGTAGCAAGGCAGAAGTCGATTTCTTTTTGCGTAAAAACCCACGTTACACCTTCGGTCATGAACTGGTGTGTCTGTGTGAACTTGCACAGGAGAATTTTGCCACTCGCTATCAAAAATGGTTCACCGATCCTGAGGTGGAGTTTTTCCATGAGTAATCCCAATCCCTGGTCTCATTTTCAGCCGCGGTATTTTCGTCCGCACGGTTCGCTACGCGAGAGGCAGGAAAGATGGCTGATGGACTGCCTGGGGGCAAACCAGACCTCACTGTACGGTAAAACAAAAGGTTTTTCCGCAATCACTACCATAGAGGCGTTTCAGCAATGTGTACCCGTCGTTGAATACGAGACACTGACGCCATTGATTGAACGAATTGCACAGGGGCAGCAAAACGTCCTCTTTTGCGAAAATGTGCAGGCATTTGAGAGAACCGGTGGTAGCCACAGCGGAGGAAAACTCATCCCTTATTCGGCGCGTGGACTGGCGGATTTTCGCCATGCCTTAACCGGCTGGTTGGGAGAGACTATTCGTGAGCACCAGTTGACGCAGGGACATGCCTATTGGGCATTAAGCCCGGTGGCGACCCGGCAGGAGAAGACCTGCTGCGGCCTGCCTGTGGGAGCCGGTGATGCGCTTTATCTGGGAGAGGATAATCTTGCCGCGTTTGCCGGCTTGTCTGCCGTACCGCTGAGCGTCGGTAATGTGGGAGATATGGCCGACTGGCAACTGCTCACGCTCTACTATTTACTACGCAGTTACGATCTGAAGCTTATTTCAGTCTGGAGTCCGGCTTTCCTTACCTCGTTACTGACCGGGTTACAGATGCGTCAGCAGGCGTTACTCGCTCTGCTGGCCTGTGGCGGAGACATCGCCGGGCATATTCTTAGCCCTGACGCTGAAACGCTGTACCGTTATCAACGCTATCTTCTTTCGTCTGACACTCGCCAGATCTGGCCTGAACTGGTGGTGATTAGCTGCTGGGCAGATGCCGCCTCGCAAATGCTGGCCGATGAGATGATGCAACATTTTTCGGGTGTCTGCCTGCAGCCAAAGGGGCTTCTTTCGACCGAAGCGGTTATTAGCGTGCCGGATAAACATGGCCTGCCAACATTGTGCGTCGACAGCAATTTTTACGAGTTTATCGCTGACGATGGCGTGATATCACTGGCTGATGAACTGGTTGTCGGCTCGGAGTATCGGGTGATTGTGACCACTAACAGCGGTCTTTATCGCTATCATACGGGCGATCGCGTGAAGTGTACTGGCGAAAGCGAAGGGGTACCTACACTGCGTTTCTCCGGACGTGGCGGGGTATACAGCGATCTGGTTGGCGAAAAGCTGACTGAACCTTTTGTTATTCACTGCCTGGCGTCTCTGCGCGGTTTTGCCGCTCTGGCGCAGGATATCGCAACGCCCGGATATGTGCTGTTACTGGACAGTGCGCTTTGTGAGCGCAATGCGCCGTATCTTAATGATATTGAAGAACGGTTGCGCAGTAATCCGCAATATCTCTATGCCCGGCGGCTTGGCCAGCTTGCACCGTTACGTTGTCAGTTTATTGATAATCCTACCGATCGCTATTTGCGCTGGCGTCAGCGGCAAGGAAAACGACTGGGGGATATCAAGATCCCCGCAATTTTCACCGCCGATGAGTGGCGTGGCGCCTTTCAGACAGGAGTGTAAAAAGAGATGGATAATCTCGCGTACAGCCCGCAGAGAAAAATGAAGCTGGTACTGATCTCCCCAAAAGGGCCGCTGTATCGCAGTCGGGGCGGGATTTTCAAACGATCCTTGCGCTATCAGCCGCTCACCCTGACAACGCTGGCAGCCCTGGTACCCGACACGTTGCCAGTTGAAATAACCCTGATTGACGAGAGTATCAGCGAAATCCCGGTAGATCTTGACGCAGATCTGATAGGTATGACGGTGATAACCGGGACCGCGCCAAGGGCTTATGAGCTGGCGGCAGATTTTCGGGATAAGGGGATTACTGTCGTCCTGGGAGGGCCGCACGTGACGCTGTTACCGCAGGAGGCGGCAGGTCACGCTGACAGTATATGCGTGGGTTATGCGGAGCAAAGCTGGCCGAGACTCATTACAGATTTTCTTAACGGTAACCTGCAACCGCAATACCTGCAGGGGGACGACTTCCATCTTGATGATATGCAACTGCCTTTCCCGCAGCGCGAGCGTTTTGACAGTAAACATTTTCTGACCCAATCCGTTTTTGAGGCAACGCGTTCCTGTACACACAATTGCGAATTTTGCGTTGCGCCATCCGCGTGGGGAAGAAAGCAGTTTCAGCATCCTGTCGAGTGGGTGGTTAATGATATCCGTCAGTTTGTTGCTCGAACCGGAAAGCGCAAACTCATCTTTGTCGATCTCAATCTTGTTGCCGATATCGGTTATGCGAAAGCCCTGTTTAGTGCTCTGATCCCGCTGAAAATAAAGTGGTTTGGTCTCTCTACGGTGCTGATTGCCCACAATCGGGAGCTGATGGAGTTGATGGCAAGGAGCGGCTGCAAAGGACTGCTGCTGGGGCTGGAAACGGTCAGTGATGGCAGTCTGAAAGATGCCGGGAAAAAGTTTAACGGCTCTGTGGATTACAAAACGTTGATTGGCGATCTACACCGACTTGGGATCTCCGTGCAGGGGTGCTTTGTATTTGGTCTTGATCACGACACGACGGACGTTTTTGATCGTACCGTCGAACTGGCTATTGAATCGGGTATTGATCTCCCGCGTTTCTCCGTTCTGACGCCATTCCCGGGTACACCGCTTTACCGCCGTCTCGAAGAGGAAAAGCGCATTTTGACCAGGGACTGGTCGTTATACGACGCTCAGCATGTTGTCTTCCAGCCGAATCTGATGAGTGTGCGCGAACTGGAACTTGGCCATGAACGTGCCTGGAAAAAAGTCTACCGTTACCGCAGCATTGCCCGACGATTGTGGAATGCGAAAAATTTCCAACCGCTGGCGTTAACCGCAAATCTGGGATATCGCTTTTATGCTCATCATTTGCATGAGTTTTATACCTGCGACTGGCCAATTGAGTACTCACCGGAGCGGAGCGCTTAATTGATGAGACTGACATTTATTCACCCGGCAATTGGGCATCGTAAAAATGAATCCTACCTGCGATCCTGGCAGATGGAGCCATTGCCCGTTGCGGCCCTGAAAGGGCTAACGCCAGCGGATATCGATACCCGCTTCTATGACGATCGTCTGGAACGCATCCCATATGATGAGCCCACCGATGTGGTCGCGATCCCAGTTGAAACCTATACCGCCAGGCGGGCATATCAGATTGCCAGCGAATATCGCCGCCGTGGCGTGCCGATCATCATGGGTGGATTTCATGTGACGCTTGTTCCTGATGAGGCTGCGCGTTTTGCTGATGCTATCGTCACCGGAGAGGCCGAATCTGTCTGGGTTGAAGTGATTGATGATTTACGGCATCGCACACTCAAGCCCCGTTATCAGGGGCAACAAACCGATCTGCGACAAGTGAAAGTTGATCGTAGTTTGTTTCAGGGGAAGCGGTATCTGCCAATCGGGCTGATTGAGACGGGGCGCGGGTGCCGTTTTCCCTGTGAGTTTTGCGCGGTACAAACTTTTTACCAGCGGCGCTACCGCAGACGTGATATTGATGGCGTCCTCGGTGAACTGAATTTACTGAAAACGCAGAAAAAACTGTTCTTTTTTGTCGATGATAACTTTGCCGGGAGCTTGCGCGAAAGTCGCGAAGTGCTTCCTGCGTTGACGCAGGCTGGCGTGCGCTGGGTAACGCAAATGAGCATTAATGCCGCCCATGATGAAGGGTTCGTGCAGGAGTTGGCGCGGGCCGGATGTCGTGGCGTGTTAATTGGCTTTGAATCACTCAATGAAGAGAACCTGCTGTTGATGAATAAGCGGGTTAATACGATGAAGGGCGGTTTTAGCGCCGCGCTGGCCAATTTGCGCAAACATGGCATCGCGGTTTACGGCACGTTTGTCTTTGGTTACGACCACGACACTCTTGATTCGTTTGGCGAAGCGGTAGAGTTTGCGCGCGAGCAAAGCATGTATATTGCAGCGTTTAACCATATGACGCCTTTCCCCGGAACACCACTGTATTCGAGACTGAAAGCAGAAAAACGTCTGCGATTTGATACATGGTGGCTGGATGATGCCTACCGCTACAACGAGCTGCCATTTTTCCCGAACGGACTGACGCCACAGCAGGTGACGGAAGGTTGTCTGGCTGCCAGAAAAGCATTCTATGGTTGGCGATCGATGTTTCAGAGAAGCTGGCGTAACCGTAGCGACTTTTTTATGTTGCGGAACTATTTCCCGATTAACCTGCTGCATCATAACGAGATCAGTGCTCGTAATGGTTATCCTTTGGGAGATGAGGGATGGCAAGGTTCGTTGCTGGAGGTCAGGTAGTGCGTGTAGTCGCCGCCACGCCAGAGAGAGACGACAGTCTGTTACAGCTACTGGAAGAGAACGCCATGCATGGCGATATCGATCTGGTGATGACGCGTCGTCCGCACTATTTCTCCTCGCAAGACGATTTTGGGATTGTGCATTCAGCGCTGGCGCTGGAGGGGGAGCGTGCTGTCGGTATGTGTCGACTGACGGAACACGCCGGGTTTGCGAATGGCGAGCGGCAACATCTTGGCTACCTTGGCGGGCTGCGAATTACCCCCAGCCATCGTCGCCGTATTCGCGTGCTGAGAGCGGGATTTCAGCATTTGCGCCAGCTTCCGCCGCCGATACGTTGCTATACCAGTATTGCTGCTGATAATCATGAAGCACGGCGTCTGCTGGAGCGTGGTGTGGCGGGGTTGCCTGGATATCGTTATCTCGGTGAGATGTGTTCGCTGGCAATAAGCCGCAGGCGAGGGCGGCGACATAATCTTTGGCGCGTAATGCCTGTGGAACGCTATGACGACATTGTCGAATATTATCACCGTAGGGCCAGCAGACGACAACTGGCCCCCGTTCTTAATGCGCAATGGCTACGTAATACCGGGGCGACGGTACTAGGGTGTGGTGATGGGAATTCACTGAAAGCCTGTGCGGTATTGTGGGATCAGCAGGCGTTTAAGCAGGTATTGGTCGCACGCTATTCTAAGCGCGCCCGCCTGCTTAGACCTCTGTATAACAGTTACGCGAGGGTGACAGGACGTGTCATGCTGCCAGCCGCCGGGCAAACGCTGGACCACTGTTTTTTGGCTTTTTTCGCTACAGATGATGAAAAGCAACTGACGACGCTGGTCGAAGAGGCATTAACCTGGAGTACCGCGCAGGTAATAACTCTGGGGCTGCCTGCCGATCTTCCGGAAACTGACAAGTTGATTAATGACACCCGCGCAATGGTCTATCGGACACGTCTTTATGGCGTGGATCTCATTGCACAACCGGAGTGGGATAAGCGCATCGTCTGGCCAGAGATTGCGTTGCTGTGAGAATTGCGTTGATTTACCCCAATATGGGTGACTACCGCACGAAAGATGCCATGACGCCGCTGTCAATGGGGATCCTCGCGGCGCTGTCTCCGGGGCATGATATCGTTTTTTACGACGAGCGACTGGAGCGCCTTCCCCTGACGCTTCCTGATGTCGATCTTGTCGCTATTTCAATCGAAACGTTTACTGCGCGGCGAGGTTATCAACTTGCTGACCGTTATCGACAGCAGGGAATTAAGGTTGTTATGGGGGGATTCCATGCGACGTTTATGCCGGATGAGGTAGCGAAGCATGCGGACAGCGTGGTGACTGGCGATGCCGAGGGAACATGGGAACAACTGCTGCTGGATGTTGAATGTGGCAAGTTGCAACCTCTCTACGAGGGCTCACGGCAACGAGGACTGGATGATTATCGTCTGGACCGTTCGATTTTCACTGGCAAGCGTTATGCGCCGCTTGCCTTGATTCAGTATTCGCGTGGGTGTCGCTTTGCCTGCGATTTCTGTTCTATTCACGCATTTTATCCCGACGGTGTGCGTACGCGTCCGGTTGAGCAGATAAGAGCCGAAATTGAAGCGCTGCCCGCCGGACGTTTTATTGCTTTTGTGGATGATAATCTGTTTGCCAGCCGCAAAAAACTGGAGAGCCTGCTGGCGGTACTGACACCATTAAAACGACGCTGGGGATGTCAGATTAGTATTGATGTCGCGCGTGATGAAGGATTACTGGATCGTCTTGCGCAGGCCGGTTGTGGATTTGCCTTGATGGGGTTTGAAAGCCTTAATTCTGTCAATCTCCGGCAAATGGGTAAACAGTGGAATCATGCGGCCGGGGACTATCGTCGGGTTATCCGTGCGCTGCATGCGCGTGGGATCTGTGTCTATGGCACGTTTATTTTTGGCTATGACGAAGATACGCCCGATACCATTCGTCAGTGTCTGGCATTTGCTCAGGATAACCGGCTGGAGATTGCCAATTTCAACTTGCTGATCCCAACGCCAGGCAGTGCGTTGTATGAGCGGCTAAAGGCGGAAGGCCGATTATTGTCACCACAGTGGTGGGTTGATCCTGACTATCGCTATGGCGATCCGATTTTTACGCCCAAAGGGATGTCCGCTCATGCGCTCACCGAGCTGTGTTTTTGGGCCAGGACGCAGTTTTACAGCTATCCCTCTATTGCTCGTCGGCTATTGCGCATTAACCGGGCTTGTCAGTGGAGAAACACACTGATTGCATTACTGGCAAATTGGGTGTCACACAAAGAGATCGTCCGTAAGCAAGGGAAACGTCTGGGAGAAAAGGAATGAAGCTGACGTTAATAAAACCCAATATTGGGCGCAAAGAGCACAGTCTGTACGTTGACGAAGGACGTATGGAACCGTTGATGCTGGGCATTCTTGCCGCGCTGACGCCGCCGGATATAGAGGTTGTACTTTATGACGATCGCATGGAGCAGATACCTTACGACGAACAGACCGATCTGGTGGCGATCACCGTAGAAACTTTTACTGCCCGCCGGGCCTACGAGATAGCCGACGAATACCGTCAGCGTGGAGTGAAAGTAGTGATGGGCGGGATCCACGCCACGCTCCTGCCTGAGGAGGTTGCGCTGTATGCAGACAGCGTTTTTACCGGCGACGCGGAAACGCGCTGGCAGGAGATGATCGACGATGCGCGAACCGGGTGTCTGAAACCGCGCTATGATGCGCCAGTGGGCGTAGGGCAGATTGATGGCTGCCATCGTGCTTTATTACCTCGTCGGGAGATTTTTAGCGGTAAAGGATACCTGCCGATTTCGCTTATGCAGTTTTCCCGTGGCTGTCGTTTTGCCTGTAATTTCTGTGCCGTGAGCCAATATTTTGGCCGTCGTCACTATCTGCGGCAGATTGACGATGTCGTGCGGGAAATCACCGAGCAGAAGAGTCGTTTTATTTTTTTCGTCGATGACAATATTGCTTCAGACCAGCGTGCGCTGGCGGAACTCTGCCACGCTCTTATTCCGCTCAACGTTAACTGGATAAGCCAGGCAAGCCTGGATGTGACGCAGAATCGTCCCTTAATGACATTAATGGAAAAGAGTGGTTGTTGGGGCAATGTGATGGGATTTGAGTCGATCACGCCTGCCAGTCTGCACGACGCCAGAAAATCGCCAAACGTACGCGGATTTAACCATTACCGTGAAGAGATCGCGGCCTTGCGCGATTTTGGATTGCAGACCTGGGCGGCCTTTACCCTCGGTTATGATCATGACACGCCGGACAGCATTGCGCGCACGGTTGATTTCGCGTTGCAAAACCGTTTCGCATTTGCCGCCTATAACATTCTGATGCCTTATCCGAATACCCCGTTATATCGTCAGTTGCAGCAGCAGGAGCGGCTTTTATTTGATGGGCAGTGGTGGTTGCATCCTGAATACCGGTTTAATCAGGCGGCGTTTCTGCCCCAGGGAATGTCTCCCGAATTGTTAACCGATCTGTGTCATGAGGCTCGTAGTCGTTTCAATACGCTGCCTTCAATCGTTCGGCGTTTTTCTGATTTACGGATGACTTTTCAGTCGTTTTCCAGGATGAGCGCTTTCTGGCGCTATACGCTGTTGTTTCGCAAAGAGGTGCACAAGAAACATCGTATGAGATTTGGCCTCAGGTGAAATACAATGAAAGAATCCTTTGCCACTCGCTTAAAATCTTACTTGCTATGGATGCTGCCGGTTTCGGTCGTGTTCTTTGGTCTTTATCCCACTATCAATATTTTTACCACCACTCGCAGCGACACGTTGGCGCTGTGGCTGCCTGCGGAGCTGTCGATCCCATTTATCCCCGTGTTTATCTGGGTATATCTGTCGATGTACCTGATTATTCTCGTACCGCTTTTCTTTTTAAATCTGCGGGAACAAAAGCGCCTGGCTATCGAGTTAATGGTGGTTACGATCGTTGGCGCGATGTTCTTTTTACTGTTTCCGGCTCGTCTGGGTTTTGTTCGCCAGCTACCGGACGATCCTTTGTACCATGCGTTATTTAGCCAGTTGTTATCGCTGGACAGGCCGCACAACCTGGTGCCGTCGCTACATGTTGCCTGGTCCTGTACGGTTGTCTCCGCTATCTCACGCCGATCCAGAGGATGGATTGTGGTTGTGCTCTATTTCTGGTTCACCGCCATTGCCTTATCAACGCTTTTTGTCCATCAGCACCATCTGCTGGATGTGGTTACCGGCTTACTATTATCACTCGTTGTCTCTTATTTCACAGGGAAAGTTTATGAAAAGAATCGTCCTGTTTCTCTTAGCGCTCATCAGTCTTAACGCGTTCGCCAGCACGTCTGATGATGCTATCCACGGTGAGCTTCGTCAGGCTGTGGCGCTGGTGGAGTCTGCCATCAATTCCGGCGAATATGCCAAAATGCTACCCGTATTGAGCAACGATCTACGAGCCACGCCGATTACCCAAGAGTTCATTCATGGAAAAGAGGGGGTTGTGCCTTACTTCGATAAATGGTTCGGCAAAGATAAGTTCCTTAAAAGCCTGAATATCTCGTTGACCGCTGATACGCAAACTGAGCTATCGGCTGACAGAACCTGGGGCGTGGTTTATGGAAAAGGGATGGAGAAATATAGCCTCAATGATGGGCGCAGCTATGATATTCCCACCCGATGGACGGCGACCGTGGTACTGGAAGAGGGACACTGGAAAATCAGAACGATTCACTTCGGCACCAATTTTGTCGACAATCCGTTGATCAATGAGGCCACACAAGCAATTAATAAAGTGATGTATGGTGCGGGCGGCGGCGGATTGCTTATTGGTTTGATCCTCGGCTTTTTCCTGTTCAGAAGAAAGTGCAAACGCTAGCCTTCCGGCCTGAATCGCGCCACTTTCTCCCGACGTAGCCTGGCGGCATATATGCGAAAGCCAATATTAGCCGCCAGCCTCAGCCAGCGGCTACCAGGCCTGATAAGGGCACGGTGCAGAATATGCTTTACCTGATAGCTCTCACGCCATGCATCATGCAGCAGCGCCTGCAAACGTTCAGACGACATATTTTTAGGCTGAAAGACAACGTGTTCATTGTCATACAGGCTCATGTTATCTGTCAGAATGCGATTTTCAGCAACCAGGCGTTGATGCAGTGATGTTCCAGGCAGGGGCGTCAGGACGGAAAAACGCACCAGATCCAGGCCAAGAGCAGGGATATCCTTTATCGTCTGGCGGATGCTTTGTTCCGTATCTTCATCAAAACCTAAAACGAAGCAGCCCAGGCTTGCGATCCCGTTTTCCCGGAGTTTGCTGATTTGTCGTCGGTATTCGCTAACCCGATTGGTCGGTTTGCCAATCTGTTGCATCGTTTCCTGACTCAGGTTTTCCAGTCCCAGTAATAGCCCCTCACACCCGCTATGCTTCATCGCCTCGAATATTTCGTTATCGTCCACCACATTCAGTGTGGAGAGACCTGACCAGCGAATGTTTAGCGGCGCCAGCGCCTTAAACAGCGCCAGTGAATATGTTCGTTCAGAATAAATATTAGGATCGAGAAATATCCATCGCTTTGCGCCATGGCTACGAATCTCGGCAATCACTTCCTCTACGGGACGAGTCAAACCTCGCTTACCCCATTGATGTTGAATAGAACAAAAATCACAGCTCAAGCGGCAGCCGCGGTTGGCAATGATGGTGGGAATTTTCATATAACGGGGAGCGAGCAAGTCCCGCCGCGGAGTTGGCATCGACAGACATGCTCTTTGTGGCTCGTGTCTGTAAAGCGCTTGCGGTTTACCGGAGGCAAAATCATACAAAAACTGTGGCCATGTCTGCTCTGCCAGCCCAATAAAGACCGTATCGGCGTGGAGGGAAGCTTCTTCCGGCATCAGCGTGGCGTGGGCGCCACCTATTGCGACATGCGCGCCACGGGCACGCCAGTGGGCGCAGAGAAACCAGGCCCTGGGGGAAGAGGATGCAGTGGCAGTGATCCCTACAATATCATAGTCGCCATCCAGCTTCGGTGGGCTGACCCCCTCATCAACGATATCCACTTCCACAGATAAATCTGCTGGGATCAGCGCTGCCAGTGTCGTCAGCGTTAAGGGGGCATAACCGATTGAGGTTGAAAAAGCGCCTTTCCGCCGGTATGTACGATCAAAGGGCAGGATAAGTAATACTCTCATGGTATCTCCGTCGTTTTTGTGGGAAACACAAATTCCATATCAGCAGGCGCCCCCATCGGCGGTGCCGGACGTACGCCATGACGCCAGAGACTGAAATAGATACGCCAGAAGGTAGGCCTTGCCTGAGCGTCAATCAGCGAAGGGAGTTCATACCAGGGCGCGGCAGGATGTTGATGATGCGCCAGGTGACAGTAATAGTTGAGCGCCAGCCAGCGAGACACTGGCAGAACCTTCAGATTCCATGCGCCATTTTTGATATCCCGTCGGGTCCAGGCGTGATTGACATATTGCAATGCAGACCAGTGCAGACCAAAGGCCCACAGACAGGCGATGTAGCTCAGAATGTGTAAATCCAGAAGCCAGAAGAGTAGCGCCTGATAGCCAAACGCCAGCGCCAGCTCGCACCATACTGCCAGCGGCGGAAGTTTGATGAGCTCAGGGATTTGCGCGCTAAAGCCGAGTGCCGGGCCGATTTTTTTTACAAAAAAATCAGAGCGATAAAACCACCATGCGGCCAACCATATTGCATTTCCCAATACCACGCAAAAGTAATACAGACCCAGCAGATTTCCCCCATAAAGCCAGATATTGCGCAGCCATTTAGGTTGATGGGTAAGATAGTAGTCGTACAGCTCACTGTCGGTGCGGTTATTATCATGGTGGTTAAGATGGGCACGACGTTGTAATAAAAATGATGTCGGGAATGCCCACCCGGCCACGACGCCGATCAGTCGATTACCCCATTCATAGCGGGACGCCACACCATGTACTGCTTCATGCATAATGGCAAATGGCATGTTGTTGATCAGGGCAAAAAACCAGATTGCTAATAGCCCCCAGTACCAGGCGGAATGACTGGCGGCCCAAAGGCAAAAAGCAGAGAGAAACAGGGAGAAAACCAACAGTAACGTATTAACAGTAAGCCGCATGATTCATCCATAAATTTAGCGCAATAAGTGTGGAATTATACAGGACAGCGGGAGATAACAGAGAATCACAAGGTGCTGTATTCACCTGTCTTTATTGAATAAATAGAGATTCTGCTGCAGACCTCTGATGCGTGAGTATTTAATGTCATTTAAAATCAATAAATTATAATATTGTGAGTCGGTACCCGATAAGGACCCACAAATTTCTCTCTTACTCAATCGCCGTCAGATAGTCAGTTCGCCGATGTATTCAACAAAGCCTGTTAACCTGAAAAGGCGTGTTTGTGCGCGGTGTGGTGGGAAGCAATAAAGCTTGCTCGAAAGAGGAGGGGATCTGGCGGGCAATGCCCTGCCGGTAAGACGGAAAAAGTTATGTAATATTTTTTGAGATATTTAATACTTAAGGTTCAGGCTATGAAGCTGCATAAGCTATTAACCTGGCTGCAGAAACACTGTTTTGAAGACTATAACTGGCAACTACTGGCCGAGACCTTCCATTTAACGACCCGTACCGCCTTCCGTGCCGGATAACGATTTAAAACGACTGCGGTAGATGTCTGCGTGGGTTAAATTACGTGAAACGGAAATGTTGGTGACCGAATTGCCTGTTTATATCCTAAATAATTCGAGTCGCAGGACAAGGCACTTGTGCTTTGAACAGCGCTTGCGCTAGCCCCGAAGGGGGGAGGCAGAATCACGCGGCGACACAGTGACAAATTTGTCAGGAACGAATTTGAATGCTGTTTTACTAACAGTCACCATTTCACCACACGGTATAAAAAGGTCTTTGGGATTACGCCGAGTGAAGAGCGGCGGCAGAAAGGATGAGAGATGAGTAAATCAGATAATCAGGCAGAGCGCGATGCGGGGTATCGCCGCGTACGGCTGGAGGATATCGCTACCCGTTGTAGCACCTCGCTCAGTACGGTGTCGCGGGCGCTATCGGGCGAAAAAGGGGTCAGCAACGAACTGCGTGTGCGTATTCAGGAAGTGGCGCGGGCTATGCGTTATACGCCGGCTCAGGAGCTGGGCGGCGCGCGAATTGTTCTGGCCATTTCGCAGGTGGCGATGCTGGATTATAACCGCTATCAGTTTAGCTGGTACGTCCTGCAAGGATTGAAGGAGCGGGCGAAGGTGCTGGGCGTTGATCTCACTACCCATCCGCTCAACGATAATGATAACGGCGCTCTGCAGGCGCTGCTGGAGGAACCGGACGTAGGGGGCGTGCTGGCGCTGACGGTGGATGACAGCGGCTTTCTGAATACGGTGGTGAACCTGAAAAAACCGGCGGTGTTAGTGAACAGCGAAGATCCGCTGATGCGGTTGTCCAGCGTGCTGCCCTGTAACCGTTCGGCCACGCGCATGGCCTGTGAATATTTGCTGGAACGCGGCCATCGCGACATTCTTTTTTTAACCCACCCTGGTAGACGAACGATTGAACAGCGTGAGGACGGCTGGCGTGAAGCGATGCGCTGTCGCCAACTGGTGTGCGACGATTCGCGAATCCTGACGGTAACAGACTGGTTGCCGGAGCTGGCGGAGCAGGCGGTGATCGCGCGTTTCCGCGACAATCCGCGCGAGTGCTCGGCGATACTGTGCGCCAATGATTCGCTGGCGCTCGGCGCGATCAATGGCGTGCGGGCCTTAGGACTGCGCGTGCCGGAAGATATTTCGGTGATTGGTATGAATAACCTGCCGCAGGCGGAGTTTGCCACACCGCCGTTGACCACCGTTCACCTTCCTGTGCAGGAAATTGGTACGCTGGCACTGGAGCTGTTGCAGGATATGATTGCGGGAAGCGTGGAGATCCCAAGGCGTGTTGAGCTGGCGTGCGCCATCGTCGAACGTCAATCGGTGGCCCGTATCGCGTGATACAGACCACCGGGAGAGGGGGCGGGTTACCCGAATTTAGCCCGTTCCATTTTCGGCACTAACAGAAGATACATCACCGCCCATGCAAGCAGGTAGGCGACAGAGCTGATGGCGAACAGCGCCCAATAGTTACCTGAGGCATCAAGCACGGCGCCAATCACCGTAGAGAAGATCACGCTGCCGATCATCCCGAAGGTGCTACCGATCCCCACGACCGAACCGACGGCCGCGCTCGGGAACAGGTCAGATACCGAGGTCAGAATGTTGGCGGACCAACCCTGGTGCGCTGCCGCAGCCAACCCTACCAGCGCGACTGCGGCCCACAGATTTTCGACCTGAGTGGCGGCGAAAATCGGTAGTACCAGGCAGGCGCAGATCAGCATCGTGATTTTACGCGCGCTGGCGGTGCTAAAGCCTTTACTCATCAGCTTACCGGGTAGCCAGCCTGCGCCCAGGCTGCCGACGATGGCGAAGAGATAAATGACGATCAGTGGCAGACCCAGGCCTTCCATGTCGATACCGCGTGACTCGTTGAGCCATTTCGGCAGCCAGAAGAGGAAGAACCACCAGATTGGGTCGGTCAACATTTTGCCTAATGCCACGGCCCACAGTTGGCGATAGCCCAGCAGGCGCGTCCATTTAATGGCGGAAACACTGACGTTTTCTTCTTTATCCTGAGCAATCCAGGCCTGCTCTTCTGCGCTGGCTTTCGCTTTCACCGGGCCAAAGGCGATGAACCAGGGAATCAGCCACAGGAAGCCGACGGCGCCGAGAATTAAGAACGCGCCGTGCCAGCCGTAGTGTACCGCGATAAGGGGGATCAGCGCCGGCGAGATGACCACGCCGATATTGACCGCGACCCCAAGAATGCCGGTTGCCAGCGTGCGTTCCTTTTTCGGATGCCACTCGGCAATAACCTTCATCGCGGCCGGGAAGTTAGCGGATTCACCTAGCCCAAGCAGGACGCGTACCAGCGCAAAACCAGCGACCGAACCGACGACCGCATGCGCCATCGCCGCGGCGCTCCAGACCACCATCGCCACCGCATAGCTAATTTTGGTCCCCAGTTTGTCGATAATACGCCCGCATATCAGCGTGCCGACGCCGTACGCTACGGTAAACGCATTGACCAACCAACTGTACTCCATCTGCGTCCAGCCGATATCTTTTTGCAGCATCGGTGCCAGCAGGCCGAGAATTTGACGGTCCATATAGTTAACCGTCGTCGCAAACACCAGCATGGAACACACGATCCAGCGATAGGAGCTTTTCGGTTTAGCTACCTCGCGTGCGGGGTTGTGCAGAGTATTCGGATTAACATCACCAGAGGTCTGCCCGGAAGGCGCAGGCTGTTTGTCGATTTGCGTATCCATTATTATTTTCCTTGCCCGGTTTCTGCCGGGCGTTGGTTACAGAGGAAGTTCCTGGCTACTGCCCACGACGCTCCACTGCTGTGGGTCAAGCGTGCGGTTTTCGGCGCTCACTCGTCCATCGGCCAGGAAGCGCACCGCTCCGTACAGTGGATCGTTCACTTCGATACTGCCGTCGTCGTGTTGCGTCATGGTCAGGTCGCTAAAGCGCGCGCTGAAGGCGTCCAGGGAGCTATCGACCCGATCGTTGATGCGAACCAGCCAGCAGGTTTGTTGTCCGTTAAGGCGAATTTCGCAGCCGCGGGTTGGGCCCGTATTCACCGTTTCGAATGCCTGATTGCCCACCAGCAGCGCCATACCGTCACCGCTGCGTACGGCTGCGCGCTGGCCGCTGATAGCGACTTCATCGAACTGGCTTTGCGGCAGCCATGCGTGAGTAAAGGGCGGTTGATCGGCATGCAGAGTGAAAGTCAGCACTGCCAGCCCGCGATATTGCTGAACGCGAGGCAGCGTACCGCATCCACCCCAGTAGGAGGGACGACCGAAACCACCGTGCAGGGTCTCGCCTGGATGGTTGATCCAGATCTGCGCTTCGGGTTGATTGCCAAGGCGTAAATGGAAAGGCGTCTCCTGATAGCCCCATTCCCCCCAGCGATATCCCGCTATCGACCCCATCGCCGCATGGCGATTTTTGTAGTGATAAAGTCTGGCAATCCGATTAGCGCCCTGGGCAAAACACCACTCGATGGCGCTCTCTTTTTGCCAGGCGGCAACTTCCGCCAGTTCTGCCGGAAGGGTGAGCAGGCCATCACGCAGCAGCAGGGCTAATTGCGGCAGCGCATGGAAACGACAGCCGTAGTTGCCTTTGCCCCAGAGCAGACGCGAAATAGCCGCCAGTTCCAGAGAACGCCCGGCGCGTAGGGTATGTTCATAAGAGCGTCCCTGCGAGGCGGTCAGAAACCCCTGGTGGGCGGAACGGGCAATTTGCGCAAGTAAACGCTCTATTGCCGCGATAGCCCGCTGACTTATCTGCGCATCGCCTGACAGTGCTGCCAGCGCGGTGAGCCCTTTCAGATCGATGGGGAAGTAGGGCGCTGAGTTCCATTCGGCCATTTCGCACTGTTCGAAATGGTCCAGCCAACTGATGACGCGCGCTTTACCCGCCGCCGCCTGCTCGTGCCCGCTACGCCCGCTGCGAGTGAAAATTGCATCCGGGAAGAGGTTGCCCGCCAGCAGCGCCGCGGTGTGGAACAGCAGAGCGTGGTTCTCAGAGAAGTACCACTGTACATCGTTGCCGGGTTCGTCCATCCAGTAACGGAAGCGCAGAATGGCATCATCAATACGCTCGCGAACCGCCGGATCGATCTTGTCGCCCCACACCGTACGACACCACAGCAGCGGAACAAGCGTAAAGTCCGCGCAATCATGGCAGTCGAGTACCGACGGCAGAACGCCATCCAGTATCTGCTGGGTCTGCTCATCGTTAAGGCCGCAAGCCAGGCGCGCCAGCGCTTTGACGCTGCTGTATTCACCTTCATGAGCGACCACGTTCAGCGCTTCAGCAATCCGCGCTTCCTGCGTTTGTGGGATCGCCGTCTGGTGGTCGGCGTGGCAGATTTCGACGCCTAGCGTGCGGCTCATCTGGAACCCTTCACGTTGCAGCGTAATGTGGAAATTACGGAAATCCGCCGGGATGGCTTCGCTTTCCGCAATGGCGACCAGCGACTCGCCAGCGGCCAGCCGGCTATCCAGCGCGACCGGTTCATCAAGCGAGATAAAATCGCCCAGAACATTGACGTGCAGATCATAGTCCGTCGACGCGGGCTGAGGAAATGCCAGACGAATGGTGCCGCGGTTATACACCGGATGCTCAAAGGAAACGCCGTCAAGTAGCTGTTCCATCTCTTTGATCTGCGCATCGGGTAGCGGCGTTTCCAGCGCAATGCGCAGCGGCTCGCCGGCAAGGTAGTCGAGCTGGAAAAAAAATCGAATATCGCGTTCGGCTAAGTCATCAAACCACAGCTCCAGCTCGTTTTTCCCCGCCTGCAGCGACAGGCTGAATTCACGCTGGTTTTCGAGGTTGCGCTGATAATCAGCCATCCAGAGCACTTCTTCGCCGTTCAGCTTCAACAGCGCGCCGCCGCAGGTTGCCAGGCGAAAACGATACTCGCCCATCTGTGGGCAATCGAGCAGTGTTCTGGCCCAGGCACCGACGCGGGTTGGCCGGAACCAAAAGCCGGACAGATCCACTCTGTCGGAGGCAAAAGGGAACCACCAGCGAGAGTAGCTTGCGTCCGCGAACGGCTGCGGCTTTTGCTCGGCAAAGTGCTGGCGAAAATCGTCACGGCACGGGTAGGTGTGAGGAATGAAGTTTTTATGTTTGCTTAAAAAGAAAAACGGGTCCATTTCGCCTGCCATCGGCGAATACACCGTGTCATAGCGTAAACTTGTAATATCGGATAGCTGCCAGTAGCGCACGGCGTTACCCGCCGTTAAATTAAAATTACTATATTCGATAGCCATTATTTTTTCTCCAAAAGAGAAGGGTCGTATTTTATTTTTTATCAGCCAGATGCCAACCTTCACTCAGGCATAATATTGCCAATGCCTGTCCATAACCGGTAGGTTGTAATGGAATGTCTTTATAAAATTGCAGTGTTCGCCCCATTCGCGTGCCATAAGAAACATTGTGTACCGTCCCTTCGGAATCAATATTATCCTGAACAATCTCCAGCGCTTTCATTCCCGCCTGTTGCCATCGTTCATCGCCAATTCCAAGTCGCGCGCCTTTTAATAATCCATAGCCGAAACCGGCGGTCGCGGAAATTTCGATGTAAGAGTCAGGATGGTCGAGCAGGGTGTGCCAGGCTCCGTTATCCGCCTGCAAGTCGATCAGCGTATTAACCTGCTTTTTCAGGCACTCGATCAGGTATTCGCGAACGCCTGCGCCCACGTTGGCAAGCTCCAGTAATTCGAGGATCCCAACGGTAATCCACGCATTACCGCGCGCCCAGCGGGCTTTGGCAAAGTTGCTGTTCTCGACAAAGCTCCAGCCGTGGTACCACAAGCCGGTTTGCGGATCGTTGAGATAGCGCGCATGCAGCAGGAACTGACGAACTGCCTCATCAACCAGCACCTGGCGCCCGGATACCGTACCGTAGTGCGCCAGGAACAGCACCACCATAAACAGCGTGTCGTCCCAGATCTCCATTTCGTTAATACCGTCGGAAACCACATGCTGGAAACCTTGTTCCGGTGTACGCGGGAGTTCAGTCATCACACGGTTTGCCCAGTTATCCAGCACCTGCTGGTAGTGCGGCTGCCGGTGATGGGACCAGAAAAGCGATAGGGGAAGCATCGGCGCAGTGGTATTTACGTTCAGGCCTGGCAGACCTTTTTCGATATTTCCCTGAAACCACTTGTCGATAATTTGATACAGCTCATCAGACTTCGTGTTTTCCCATAAACGTACCAGCCCAAATAGCCCAACGCCCTGCGGCCATTCCCAGCTGGAGAATGAAATATAATCTCCGGCGCTACCGTCAAGATTGGGTTCATTAAATCGCCCATTATCTTTTAATTCAGTAAATCCGCGCAGGAGTAAATCAATATTTTTATCCAGTGAACGCTTTTCCATTTTTATTCTCAGTCTACGTGTAAAGATGATTTGGCAATAAGAATTAAAGCACTACCTATTTCTTATGCGCAATACGAAAAATTTTTGTGTTTTATATTCTGTGAGCCTTGCCGATATTTTATTGACCTGCACAAACGTTTTTTGGCGCGGTGAAGAGGTGGGAGTTGTTGATAAAACAACGAGTTGTTGGAACGGCGTTTCATTTAAGGTAAGAAGATTGCCCAAATTTTTTGCGCAGTCATCAAAAACGCCTTATTGCCCGTCAATCAGCGGTACGCGAATCTCTTTTCCACTGGTTACGAAGGTGCCTGCGCCGGGATGATGTGGCGTATTGCGTTTATCATCGGCGAACTGCCAGCGACCCGGGACAAACGCCCGTTCATCGGCGGCAACGCTTTATACCACAATGCCGAAGGTTCCATCACGTCCAATAATCTCCCGTGACCATGCGCTTTTAGTTTTATGCTTCCGTTGGTTAGCAACATCGTGCAACCAGCGCAGGTCGTAGCGGTTGGCTGTTTCAATGTTAATGGTGATCACCATCGAACGCAGGCGCGTCATTAACGTCTTCAAGGGGTTAAGCTGGGACGACAAAACCAATAGTCCATACAAATTGGGTGCGAAAATCATCGTGACGGGGCTGGCAAGGCGACAGGCTAGCGGACCTTGAGATCGCCCGGTATTATTCGGGAGTTCTGGCAGCCAATCCCTTACCTGACCCAAAATGGGCATCGGGTCAGGTAACGCTTATTCTCAGAAAGGTAACCTCATGGCCGCTAATCTTACCGAGACTGCGATACGTGGATTGAAGACAAAAAGCACGTCGTACTACGTGTGGAGCAACAGCGCTCAACGTGGTACCGGCAGGCTTGCCCTCAGTGTCAGGATAGTTGTCACCCCCTCTGAAAAATAATCCAGAGGGCGATGGAGTGACAAATGAAACGTATTTCCCCAGAACGTAAAGCCAGCGTGTTGGCAAAATTGCTGCCCCCTTACAACATGACCGTCAC
>DASYFN010000122.1:0-15149 GCA_036498385.1 Klebsiella sp. | reverse complement strand
CGTAAGCGGGCGGCGCAAATCCTTTCCCGACGCGATATCTTCACGCAGCGCTGTCGTGAACTGATTACGCTTCATGAACAGAAGGGGGAATTCACCTCCGTGCAAGCTCGTGAGTTTGTGCAACAGGCGCTGGAAACCTTTCGCTGGCATCGGCATGCCACCGTCGATGAGGAAACCTATCATGCGCTGCATGAAGAGCACCGGCTGATTGCCGATGTTGTCTGTTTTCCCGGCTGCCACATAAATCATTTGACTCCGCGCACGCTGGATATCGATCGGGTACAGGCGCTGATGCCCGAGTGCGGTATCGCTCCGAAAGCATTGATAGAAGGGCCGCCACGTCGCGATGTGCCGATTTTACTGCGTCAGACCAGCTTTAAGGCCCTTGAGGAACCAGTGATGTTTGCCGGAGATCATAAAGGCACGCATACCGCTCGTTTTGGCGAAATAGAACAGCGCGGTATTGCCTTGACGCCGAAGGGGCGCGCCCTGTACGACCGACTGCTTAACGAGGCGGGGGTGGGTAAAGATAATCTCAACCATCAGCGCCATCTGCAGGAGGTGTTTAGCCAGTTCCCGGACAGCGAATTCCTGCTGCGTCAGCAGGGACTGGCGTACTTCCGCTACCGCCTGACGCCCGCCGGGGAAGCGCATCGGCAGGCGTTTCGGCCAGGCGACGATCCGCAGCCGCTGATTGAACGCGGCTGGGTTATTGCGCAACCGATTATTTATGAAGATTTTTTGCCGGTCAGCGCGGCCGGGATTTTTCAGTCGAATCTGGGCAACGAGATCCAGACCCGTAGCCACGGCAACGCCAGCCGTGGGGCCTTTGAGGAGGCGCTGGGCTGTCCAGTCTATGACGAGTTTGCCCTCTATCAACAGGCGGAAGAGCGCAGTAAACGACGTTGCGGTCTGCTGTAAAATCAGTACTCTGCTGGCATGAGTCGTTACAGGAAACAGGTCATGCAGAATCCGTCTACCCCGCTGGTGAAAACCCGGCAGGGCACACTATCCGGTACCTCTGAAGAGAACATTCATATCTGGCGCGGTATTCCCTATGCCGCGCCGCCCGTCGGCGACCTCCGCTGGCGTGCGCCGCAGCCTGTCGCCCGCTGGCAGGGTGTGCGTCGGGCGGAGACTTTCTCGGCTTCCAGTTGGCAGGATCTTGAATATTGCCGTGAGCTCGGCGGCGGCGATCCCGGCAGCTTTTCTGAGGATTGCCTTTACCTTAACGTCTGGTCGCCCGCCGCGCGCGCGCAGCCGCTGCCAGTTATGGTCTGGCTGCACGGCGGCGGCTATACCATCGGCGCAGGAAGTTTACCGCTGTACGACGGTAAAGCATTAGCCTCCCGTGGCGTGGTGGTAGTGACGGTTAACTACCGGCTGGGGCATCTGGGCTTTTTTGCCCATCCAGCGCTGGAAGGGGAAGACGGCGAGCGCATTTATAACTTCGCGCTGCTTGATCAAATCGCTGCCCTGCAATGGGTCCAGGAGAACATTCACGCCTTCGGCGGCGATGTTGCAAACGTGACGCTGTTCGGCGAGTCCGCCGGGGCGCGCAGCGTGCTGTCGCTAATGGTTTCGCCAAAATCCAGAGGACTGTTCCATAAAGCGATTATCCAGAGTGGCTATACCTTGCCGGATTTGCCGCGAGAAAAGGCGCTGGTGAAAGGGCAGCTCATTGCTGAACATTTCTCTTTACCGCAGGCCAGCGCCGAACAACTGAGGGCGATTCCGGCGGAGGCGTTCTGGTCGCTGACTGCACCGCTTACCATCGGCCCTGCGCCCATTGTTGGCGATGCTGTGCTACCGCAGCCGATGCTGGAAACCTTTTTTAGCGGACGTCAGCATCCGCTGCCGGTCATGATTGGCTCAAACAGCGATGAGGCAAGCGTTATGGCGGTGTTTGGTGTCGATATCGCCGGAGAGATCCAGAAGCTTCGTCGTGAACGCCGGTTTGGTCTCGGGCTTATTAAACTGCTTTATCCCGGCGTGAAGGGCGATGAAGCATTAGGGCGTGAAGTATGCCGTGACATGGCTTTTACCACCCTGGGTTACGTGGTGATGCAGGCGCAGCAGCGGATAGGGCAACCGTGCTGGCGCTACTGGTTTGACTACGTTGCAGAGGCTGAACACGGAACCTATCCGCATGGGGCATGGCACGGCAATGAAGTGGTATACGTTTTTGATAATCTCGACCTTGTCGAGCCGGTACGAAATTATGCTAACGATCACGACAGGACGTTTGCCGCCCAGGTCGCCGACTATTGGGCTAACTTCGCCTGTTTAGTCGGTAACGGCTGCCATGACCTTTCCGGGCCGGTGCGCTGGCCCGCCAGCGTGCGCGGGCGGGATCGCCTGTTGCGAATTGGCTTGCACAAACGAGCCGGTTTTAAAGTGGAGAACCGCTTTATGCGTGCGCGTCTGGCGTTGTTTCGGCGGGTGATGAAACATCATGTGACTCTGGATTAACATCAGCGTTGTGGAAGATTAATCGGCCTGTCCCGATTCGCTAATGTCACATTAAACGAGAAACGTCAGCGGTTGGTGTAATCATCGCCGCTTCGAATAGCGATAATTCGGTCTGGTCCGGTGGAGATATTTTTTTCACCTATTTTCTGCCGTCAACAATTGGATTATCAATCGTTTTTGTCTAGAGTGAGCGACATTCATGACGCATGGGTTTGTTACGTCGCGTCTTACTTCACATATGAAAAAGGATGCTCTCTCAGGCATGAACCGCAGACGTTTTCTCAAATCTTCCATGGCTGTTGCCGCCGTATGCGGAACGTCAGGAGTTGCCTCTCTATTCTCGAAAGCCGCATTCGCTGAGGATTCGGGAATTGCTGACGGACAGACCCGTCGCTTTGACTATACCGTACTCCAGTCGATGGCCCGTGATCTTGCGCGCCAGCCCTGGAGCGGTGCGCCTCGCGATCTGCCGCCAACCCTGGCAAACTTGACCCCGCAGGCCTACAACAGCATTCAGTATGACGCTGCGCACTCCCTGTGGAGCAACATCGAAGAGCGCAAGCTGGATATTCAGTTCTTCCACGTTGGGATGGGGTTCCGCCGCCGCGTGCGTATGTTCTCCCTGGATTCACAAACCCAACAGGCGCGGGAAATTCACTTCCGTCCTGAGCTGTTTAAATATAATGACGCCGGTGTTGATACCAGGCAACTGGAAGGCCAGAGCGATCTCGGCTTTGCCGGATTCCGCGTGTTTAAGGCTCCGGAGCTGGCGCGTCGCGATATTGTCGCCTTCCTCGGCGCGAGCTATTTCCGTGCGGTGGACAGCACATATCAATACGGACTTTCCGCCCGTGGCCTGGCTATCGATACCTTTACCGATACACCGGAAGAGTTTCCTGACTTCACCTCTTTCTGGTTTGAGACCGTTAAACCGGGGGCAACAGTTTTCACCGTCTATGCGCTGCTCGACAGTCTGAGCGTCACCGGCGCCTATAAGTTCGTCGTTAACTGTCAGGAGACGCAGGTCATTATGGATGTGGAAAACCACATCTATGCGCGTAAGGACATCAAACAGTTGGGCATTGCGCCGATGACCAGTATGTTCAGCTGCGGCAATAATGAACGCCGGATGTGCGATACCATCCATCCGCAGATCCACGACTCCGACCGCCTGTCGATGTGGCTGGGCAACGGCGAGTGGGTTTGCCGCCCGCTGAACAACCCGCAGAAGCTGCAGTTCAACGCTTTTCAGGATAAAAACCCGCGCGGTTTTGGCCTGCTGCAGCTGGATCGTGACTTCTCCCACTATCAGGACATTATGGGCTGGTATAACAAGCGTCCAGGCTTGTGGGTCGAGCCTCGCAACCAGTGGGGCAAAGGGGCCGTCAGCCTGATGGAGATCCCGACGACCGGTGAAACGCTGGATAATATTGTCTGCTTCTGGCAGCCGGAGAAACCGGTAAAAGCCGGGGATGAACTGGATTTCCGCTATCGTCTTTACTGGAGCGCGCAGCCGCCGGTCCGTTCGCCGCTGGCGCGAGTCATGGCGACGCGTACCGGGATGGGCGGTTTCCCGGAAGGCTGGGCACCGGGTGAACACTATCCGGATAAATGGGCCCGGCGTTTTGCCATCGATTTTATCGGCGGTGATCTGAAGACCGCCGCGCCAAAAGGCATCGAACCGGTGATTACCCTGTCGAACGGCGAAGCGAAGCAGATAGAAATTCTCTACGTGGAGCCATTTGATGGCTACCGCATCCAGTTTGACTGGTACCCGACCTCCGATTCGACCGACCCGGTAGAGATGCGCATGTTCCTGCGCTGCCAGGGGGAGGCGATCAGCGAAACCTGGTTGTATCAGTATTTCCCGCCAGCGCCGGATAAACGCAACTATGTCGATGATCGGGTCATGAAGTAATAGCCCGTTACTCCGCCCGCCGAGGTGACTCTGCGGGCGTTTTTCTTTTAATCAGACGATTAATCAGAGTGCGCCATGTCTGCCGAAAACACCTCTCCGAACGAACTCATTCCCGTTACGCAATCGCTCTCCCTGCGCGCAGTAGATGAGTGCCACGTGACGGAACTGCATCAGTTGGTGATGAAAAACCAGCGCTGGCTCCAGCAATCGCTGAACTGGTCTGCTGACGTTAGTCACGAAGACGAAACCCGGCGCCACGTGCAGGGCAACGTGATACTGCACCAGCGCGGCTACGGCAAAATGTTTTTGCTCTTTCTGCAGGAAGAGATCATCGGGGTGCTGTCGTTTAACCAGATTGAACCGATTAATAAGACCGCTTACATCGGCTACTGGATAGATGAAAGCCATCAGGGGCAGGGGCTGCTTTCTCAGGCGCTGCAGGCACTTATGGACTATTTTGCCCGCAACGGTACGGTTCGACGCTTTGTTATTAAATGCCGGGTGGCGAATCACAAAAGCAATCAGGTGGCCCTGCGTAACGGTTTCAGCCTTGAAGGATGCCTGAAGCAGGCCGAGTATCTCAACGGTTCGTATGATGACCAGAATATCTATGGGCGAATTATTGATTCTGGCGCTGAGTGATCCCCGGGTCTACCCGATGGCACAGTAATGTCGCCCCGGTAAGCGGTAGCGCGACCGGGGGGCTGGTTTTACAGAAAACCGACTATTGGCGTGCGGGTAAAATGATCATCGCCGTTTATCACTTTTTCGCCTCTGAGATAAATGGCATCGCCAGCGCTTGCTTCAATTCGCGCCTTATCGCCGATCGTCACTTGATGCTCGATCACCACATCCCCGCAAATCACTGCATGGCCCTCAATCAGCACGTTATCGTCAAGCAGGATCGGCCCGCCGCGCAGGTGCGCATGTCCACCGACCATGACCCGATGCTTCAGCAGGCAGTTACCTTCGACCACCGCGTGCTCCGCCACCTGCGAACTGTAGCGCAGGGTGGGAATAGCGTCTTCTTCACGTCCGGCGATAATCCTCGCGTTGCCGTATACCCTGGCGTTATCGCATATCCAGACATCATTTTCGTCGTTACCTTCCAGCCGCGCGTGATCAAAGATTTCCGCCCGATGCTCAACAAACGCGTGTTCGACAAAAGCGTGGCCGTAAATTTGCGCCTGGTGAATGATTCGCGATGCGCTGACCGTTGCATGCTGATAAATACGCAGGATTTTATCATTGTCGGCGGTCAGACCCTGGGCGGCGATAATCAGACAGTGGGGGAGGATCTGCGCATTGTCAGCCAGGTGGCAATAACCACGAATCTGCGAGTGTGAAATAGTGACATTGTCACTTATTCGTGCATAATGGCTGACGTGTACGCTATCCAGATGAGCGTTATCACTGACGATCGCCCCCAGGCTGATAATGCACTCGCCGGTTAAGCGTGCATTGCCCTCAATTTTTGCTCCGGCAAAAACAGCGCTATTGGCGTCATAAATCCAGCACTCTCCGTCGTGGCTCAGAGCTGCCTCATTGTCCAACCAGCCGCCTTCATCCCCGGCTTTCACGTCGGCGAAATCCCGTATGGCGACAATTTGCCGCAGATTTACGCTATGTGTGATGCCGTCTGCTTGATAGTGAAACTGACGAACCTGCTCGCTGAGGAAATATTTGCGCATCTGCCTTTCTCATAACGCATGGTTAACATAAACATAGCAAAAAACGTTGTAGCGCGTTTTTGAAGGTTCTTTTAAAATGCAACGCTATTAAAAATAAGGATTAATCATGACTCTGCGTGACGAAAATTACTTCACTGAGAAATACGGGATGACCCGAACCCACTCAGAGGTGCTGCACGCGGCAATGCTGATCGCGCCGGGCAAGGCACTGGATCTGGGCTGCGGCAATGGGCGAAATAGCCTGTACCTGGCGGCCAACGGGTTTGATGTCACCGCGTGGGATAAAAATCCGGCCAGCATCAGCAATCTTGAAAACATTCGTCAGGCGGAAGGGCTGGAAAATCTGCAGACGGCGATTAAGGACCTTAACACCCTGAGCTTTGACGGCGAGTATGACTTTATTCTTTCGACTGTGGTGATGATGTTCCTTGAAGCGAAGACTATTCCGGGTCTTATTGCCAATATGCAACGCTGCACCAGGCCCGGCGGCGACAATCTGATTGTTGCGGCCATGGATACCGAGGATTTTCCGTGCACCGTTGGCTTCCCGTTTGCTTTTAAACCGGAAGAGCTGCGCAACTATTATGAGGGCTGGGAGTTCCTTAAATACAACGAAGACGTCGGTGAACTCCACCGCACCGACGCCAACGGTAACCGTATTAAGCTGCGCTTCGCCACGATGCTGGCGCGCAAGAGCCGCTAACAGGTAGAGCTGTAACGCGGTCTGATAAGAAGCTTTAAAGACGCGCGGCGGCGTTAAAGCTTCTTATCGATCGAACCTATGCCAGCCTGCGGCGCAGGAACCACTGCTCCGGACGAGCAAACATGACCAGATTTCCCACCAGAATCAGTACCAGCCCGGCCACGGCGTTGCTGTGCCAGACATAACCTTCATAAAACGTCGAGATCGTCAGCGCGACGAGCGGAAACAGCAGAGTGCTGTATGCCGCTTTACCTACGCCGATTCTCCCCACCAGAGTAAAATAGGCGCCGAAAGCAATAACGGAACCAAATACGGCCAGATACAGTAGCGCACCCATATAGCTTAGCGTCCACTGCGGCGCAAAATTATCACCGCGTATCAGAGCGATAGCACCCATGACCAGAGTACCGTAAAGCATGGCCCAACTGTTGGTGGTCAATGTCTCCAGACCGCGGCGCTGGTGGCGGATGCTGAGCATATTCCCGAGTGAAAACCCATAGGTGCCTAATGCGCTAAGGGCAATACCCAGCAGGAGTGAGGCGTTCAGGCCGCTGGCCCATAAATCATCCCAGAATAGCGTCACGATCCCCGCCAGTCCCAGCGTGGCGGCCAGCCAGAAACGGCCCGGAGGCTGCTGGCGATAGAAGAGAAAGCTATTGATTGCGTTAAACAACACCGCCATGGAGAATATCACCGACTCAAGCCCGGTATTGATATACGCAGCGGCGGTATAGAAACACCAGAAATTAAAACAGAAGACGCAACAGCCCTGCAGCAGGCAAAAGAAATGGTCGCGAGCGGCCAGCGGGCGCAGGCGGCGGGTAACCAGCAGAATGGTCAGCATCGTGACGCTGGCGACGGCAAAGCGCCAAAAAATGGATACCGGCGCGGCAACCGGCCCCTGCTGCAAAAAGATAGCAATCCAGGTCGTGCCCCAGATAATGACGACCAACCCGTAGAGTAATGCGTTCAAAATATCTCTCCTGTAAGTGCTGTAGCGATCATTCTGAGGCCAGCTATTGCTTTGCGCTGTCATCAATTTGTTGTCGACTTGCAAATTCTTGCGCTTATTTTTAGTGACCGGCGGCTGAATGCTGGTATCTGTTAGCGACTCTTTTTAGACTAGGGATCTGCGGAATCTGGAGTGTGAAGGCTATGGCTTACGGGACTTTCGAAACATTGTGTCAAAAAAATGCCGTACTACGGGAGACAGTGAAGCTCAACTCAGGTATTCAACTGGCGGCATGGTATAACAATCTTGATACCGTCACGGTACAAAGCGACCACCACACCCTGAGTCTGTACATTGCCGATGGTTACGAAAGTTACCAAAAAACGCCCCATGGCTGGAAAAATGGCGGCGGGCCGGATCGTTTCTGCCTGATGCCGAAAGGCGATGAGAGTACCTGGGATATTCGCGGTGATCTCTCATTTGTGCATCTTTATTGCACTGACGAGCACTTGCGTCGGGTTGGAGAGCAGATTTGGGATCGCAGCCCGGCGTCGTTCACGTTACAGGTAAAAACATTTGCCAGCGATGACAAAATCACCGCTGTCTACCGCCAGTTTCTCCTCGACAACGACTGGCAGCAGCAGGCGAATCAGCTCACGTTGAGTTCGGCCAGCACGCTGCTGCTCACTCACCTGATTCAGCATTATTCGAACGTCCAGTGGCGTCTACCGACCGTAACCGGCGGGCTGGCGCCACATATCTTGCGCAATCTGCTGGCATGGATTGAGGAGAATCTCGATCGACCGTTAACTCTCGCCGATCTGGCTCAGGAAGCGGCGTTAAGTGAATATCATTTTGCGCGGATGTTTCGCCAGTCGATGAAGATGGCGCCGCATCAGTACGTTATGCAGCGCAGGATGGTTAAAGCGCAGGAGCTTATTAGCCAGAGTCAGTTGCCGTTAACCGATATTGCTATGGCCTGCGGTTTTAGCAGCGCCAGCCACTTTAGCAACCGGGTGAAAAGCGTTACCGGCCTGACGCCATCGCAGTTACGCGCGGCGCAATGTTGATAGCAGCGTATAGCTGACGCCGCCGAGAATCAGCCCCCAAAAAGCAGAGCCGATACCGGCCAGCGTTACGCCGCTGGCCGTGACCAGAAAAGTCACTACCGCCGCATCTCGCTCACTCTCATGATTCAACGCCTGAAATAAGCTACCGCCGATGGTGCCGAGCAGCGCCAGCCCGGCAAGCATCTGGATCCACGCCATCGGCAGCGCCGACATCAGAGAGGTAATAGAGCCGCCAAATATCCCGGCCAGCAGATAAAAAATGCCCGCCGCTGTCGCCGCGAGCCAGCGCTTTTGCGGCTGTGGATGGGCTTCCGGGCTCTGGCAAATCGCGGCCGTAATGGCGGCGATGCAGATCGAGTAGACGCCAAACGGCGACAGCAGCAGCGCCAGACTGCCAGTCGTGACTATCAGCGGCGAAGCAGGAACCCGATAGCCCGAAGCCTGAAGAGTCGCGAAGCCGGGGGCGTTTTGCGAAGCCATGGTGACGAGGAAAAACGGCAAACCGACGCTGAGTAACAGCGCAGGTGTAAATTCAGGTGCGATCCAGGAAGGTGCGACAAAACTGAAGCTTATTTGTGACGTTGTCACCTCTCCGCAAAATCCAGCCACCGCGCCTCCCATCAGCAGGGCGGCCACCACAGCGAAGCGGGGAAGCCAGGCTTTGCACAGTAACCATACGGCCAGCATACTGCCGCATAGCAGCAGATTACCTTGCAGACTGGCGAAAGCGTGCATGCCAAAACGCAACAAAATTCCGGCCAGCATCGCCGCCGCCAGCGAATGGGGAATGACTTTCATCAACCGGGAAAATAGACCGGTAACGCCACAAAGCACGATTAAGGCGTTGGCAAAAATAAAGACGCCAACCGCCTGCGCCAGCGTGACTCCCTGCAGGCCGCTGACCAGTAGCGCGGCGCCGGGCGTTGACCAGGCGGTAAGAATCGGTACCTTCCACCATAGGGTGAGCGCCAGGGTGCTGACGCCCATTCCCAGACCTAAGGCGGTCATCCAGCCCGCGATTTGCGAAGCATCGGCTCCTGCCGCCGCCGCTGCCTGCCAGATAATCGCTGCGGAACTGGCATAGCCGACCAGTACGGCGACGAAGCCGGCGAGCAGACTCGGAAAAGGGAGAGTGAAAGAGCGCATGGTATTACCTTGTGCGTTATAACGGTCAGTGCAATTTAGCATTGTGCGTTATAGCGTACAACTGGCTTTCGGCAACGCCAAACCCTGGCGAGCGCTAGAGGTTACCCCTCTGTAGAATCAGGTGAATGTGCGTATAATTCCCGCAGATATTATTGGGAGGTTGAATGGATATTGCACAACACCTGTCGGCAACGTTAAAAACGCTACGCCAGCAGCGTGGCTGGAGCCTGTCGCGCCTGGCGGAAGAAACCGGCGTATCGAAGGCCATGCTGGGCCAGGTTGAACGTAACGAATCCAGTCCGACGGTGGCGACGTTATGGAAAATTGCTACCGGGCTTAACGTGCCGTTTTCCGCCTTTATCGTTGCCGATGAGGCTGGCGAACCGATGGCGTTTGATCCCGAGCAACAGGCAATGGTGGTCACGCCGCTTTTCCCATGGGACCCGGTATTGCGCTTCGACCATTTCTCCATCACCCTGGCCTCCGGCGCGCTGAGTGAGTCAACGCCCCATGAGCAGGGCGTTATTGAACATGTGGTGGTGATTAGCGGTGTGCTGGATCTTTGCCTGCAGGGCGAGTGGCTGTCTCTACAGCCTGGAGAAGGGCGGCGTTTCGCCGGCGATTTAGCGCACGCCTATCGTAATAGCGGTGCGCAGACTGTCCATTTCCATTCGCTGATCCACTATCCGAAATAAAAAAGCTGCGAGCAAACTCGCGGCCAGGCAAATGACTGAGACAGCAAATCACAACGTGACGAGGAAAATCCGGAATACATGATGACTGTATCCTCAGGCATTTTTTCTGGGAAATATCTTTTCCTTCAATGCTTTGCTAAAAACTGAAAATTCCTTCTGCGGCGGCGATGGAAAAAATTTTGGTCTGTGCCCAGTTCTGACTACAATAGCCGCCATTTCGCCCCCCTATAATGGATAACGACGAGCGTATGCGCCTGCAAAACCATCATCTTGAACTACTGAGTCCTGCTCGCGATGCAGGGATCGCCCGTGAAGCAATTTTACACGGCGCGGATGCGGTCTATATCGGCGGGCCGGGCTTTGGCGCGCGCCACAACGCCAGCAACAGCCTGAGCGATATCGCCAGTCTGGTACCTTTTGCCCGGCGTTACGGCGCGAAAGTGTTCGTAACCCTGAACACCATCCTTCATGATGATGAACTGGAACCGGCGCAGCGCCTGATAACCGACCTGTATGAAACCGGCGTGGACGCGCTGATTATCCAGGACATGGGAGTGATGGAGCTGGATATTCCGCCGATTGAGCTGCATGCCAGCACCCAGTGCGATATCCGCAGCGTGGAGAAAGCGAAATTTCTCTCCGATGTCGGTTTCAGCCAAATTGTGCTCGCCCGTGAGCTCAATCTTCAGCAGATTAAAGCGATTTATGATAACACCGACGCGACTATCGAATTTTTTATTCACGGAGCGCTGTGTGTGGCCTATTCCGGGCAGTGCAATATTTCCCATGCCCAAACCGGGCGCAGCGCCAACCGCGGGGACTGCTCGCAGGCCTGCCGTCTGCCCTATACCCTGAAAGATGACCAGGGCCGCGTGGTGGCATACGAAAAGCATCTTCTGTCGATGAAAGATAACGATCAGACCACCAATCTGGCCGCGTTGATTGATGCCGGGGTGCGCTCCTTCAAAATTGAAGGCCGTTACAAAGATATGAGCTATGTGAAGAATATTACTGCTCATTATCGCCAGATGCTGGACGCCATTATTGAAGATCGCGGCGACCTGGCCCGTTCCTCTGCGGGGCGGACGGAACACTTCTTTGTTCCGTCAACGGATAAAACCTTCCACCGCGGCAGCACCGACTATTTTGTCAATGCGCGCAAAGGTGACATTGGCGCGTTTGATTCACCGAAGTTTATTGGCCTGCCAGTGGGGGAAGTTCTGAAAGTCGGCAAAGATTTTCTCGATGTCGAGGTGAGCGAAGCGTTGACCAATGGCGATGGCCTGAACGTAATGATCAAACGCGAAATCGTCGGCTTTCGCGCCAACACGGTAGAAAAAACCGGCGAAAATCGTTATCGCGTGTGGCCGAACGAGATGCCTGCGGATTTATACAAAGTGCGTCCGCATCAGCCGTTAAACCGCAACCTCGATCATAACTGGCAGCAGGCGCTGCTGAAAACCTCCAGCGAGCGTCGAATCGCGGTGGATATCGAACTGAGCGGCTGGCAGGAACAACTGGTCTTAACGATGACCAGCGAAGAGGGCGTTAGCGTTACTCATACTCTGGACGGCGAGTTTGCCGAAGCGACCCAGGCTGAGAAAGCGCTGGCGAACTTGCGCGATGGTGTGGCGAAGCTAGGGCAGACCATTTACTTTGCGCGCAATGTAGAGATTAACCTGCCGGGCGCGCTGTTCGTGCCAAGCAGTCTGCTGAACCAGTTGCGTCGTGAAACGGCTGACATGCTGGATGATGCGCGGCTGAAGGCCGTGGTGCGCGGTAGCCGCAAGCCGGTTTCCGTGCCGCCGCCGGTCTATCCGGAAACGCATCTGTCGTTTCTGGCTAACGTCTATAACCACAAAGCGCGCGAGTTTTATCAACGTTACGGCGTGCAACTGATCGACGCCGCCTATGAAGCCCATGAAGAGAAGGGCGACGTGCCAGTGATGATCACCAGGCACTGCCTGCGCTTTGCTTTCAACTTGTGCCCGAAACAGGCCAAAGGTTCGATTAAGAGCTGGAAAGCCACCCCTATGCAACTGATTCATGGCGATGAAGTACTGACCCTGAAATTCGATTGCCGTCCATGCGAAATGCACGTGGTCGGTAAGATAAAAAACCATATCCTGAAAATGCCGCTGCCGGGCAGTATCGTAGCCTCGGTAAGCCCGGATGATTTGCTGAAAACCCTGCCGAAACGTAAGGGCGTTTGATAATGGATCATCACTACGGGTAGATATGCCTTTTGGGTTTCCGCGCATTTTGCCAGCGATGATGTTCGTGCAGGTCGGAGGTGGCGTCTTCCGCCTGGCTGTGTAGCTGCAGGCCAGCCGTCAGGCCGCCATGCTGCCCTTCGCCTCGGCTTTTCCCGATCCGCGCTTGCTCCCCTTGCCGCAGCTCAACCACTCGCTGGCGCAGGTGAGCAAAACCGCAACCGCCATGAGCGTGCTTGAAAATGTGCCGCCGGAACGATGAGTTGCGTCATGCTATTGCCCGGCGCTACGCGCTGCAGGGAATGAATATCTCGCCGGACGACATCGTGATCACCGCCCGCGCACTGGCATATAATATCAGCATTGCGCCGGGGAAAATGTTTTCCACCCGTGCCAGCTGGACTTCATTTTTCCGCTTTAATACCGCATGGGGCTGGGGCGAAAGAGAGGAACTGGGAGTTAAGCAACTGGGCGATCTGATTCGCGAGATGCTGGCGTAACTTTGTTTATTTCCTGCCGATTATACCGACCCGTAAAATAAGCTGGCTATTATGCGGGTTATTATTTTACGGGTACCTACCATAGGAAATTCGTATAGTCGTATTATCCTGCTAACTCCTTGTCAATAATCCATAAAGCTATCCCGTGTATCTCGTTTTTTGCGTAATGCGCCCTTTATCACAACCTGAATAAATTTCCCGGGGGGGCATAGCGCGCCGTCTACTGTTATTAAGGAAGATATTGTTACGGCACGACTGGCGCTCGTTTTTGTTGTGACAGGAGTAAGATCTGATGAGCAAAAAATTGTCAGTGCAGGTGGCGTTTATCCTGGGGCCAATCGTGCTGATTGCTCTCTATCCGGCGTTTGTGAAACGTCCTGGAGCGTTGGATGCACTCTGAACGCGCACCACTGTTCCTGAAAGCGGCAACCTGGGGAGGGGATATTCCTGCGTTTCCCGCTGCTGATTATCGCCCTCTGTGCGTTTAATACCGAAAGATGCCGCTTTCAGCTTTCCGCCTGAAGGCCTGACGCTGCGCGGGTTTAGCGAAGCGGCAGGGCGTAGCGACATTCTCGACTCTGTGACGTTGTCACTGAAAGTCGCCGCGCTGTTAACCGCTATCGCCCTGGTACCTGGCACGCTGGCTGCAGGTGTGTTGTGGCGTGGCACGTTTTTTGGCAAAAGCGCCGTGTTGCTGCTGCTACTGTTGCCGATTGCGCTGCCTTTAAGGTCGTTAATCTGGAGTCGGGGTTGCTGGCTATCGTCGTGGGTCACTCGATCTTCTGCGTGGTGGTGTTTAACAACGTGATAGCCCGCTTTCGCCGCACTTCCTGGCGTCTGGTGGCCAGGCGTACCCGGCTGGCACGCCTTTCGTTATGTGGTGTTGCTCAATTTGGGTTTGGTGCTGCAGGCGGGGGAATGCTGGCACTCGCCCTGTCGTTTGATGAAATTATCGTTACCGCGTTCACCGCCGCTCTGGCTGCTCACCCGTGACGGCGACATCAGCGCTGAAAGCGGAAAATAAAATACCGATACAGGATAATGCTATGCAAAATAACCTTTTGATTAACGGAAAGTTAGTGGCTGGGGAAGGCGAGGCTGTGCCGGTGTTTAATCCAGCCACTGGTGAAGAGATTCTGGCGATTGCTGAGGCCTCGCCGACGCAGGTCGATGCTGCGGTTGACGCCGCTGACCTGGCCTTTGCTGGCTGGAGCCAGACCACGCCGAAAACCCGCGCCGAATGCCTGCTGCGGCTGGCGGACCTGATTACCGAACATGCACAGGAACTGGCTGAGCTGGAATCGCTGAACTGTGGCAAGCCACTGCACTGCGTGGTCAACGATGAGCTACCGGCGGTTGCTGATGTTTTTCGTTTCTTTGCCGGGGCGGCCCGCTGTCTGCCGGGTATGGCGGCTGGAGAGTATCTTGAAGGCCATACTTCGATGATCCGTCGCGACCCGGTCGGCGTTGTGGCCTCTATCGCGCCGTGGAACTATCCGCTAATGATGGCGGCCTGGAAGCTGGCCCCGGCGCTGGCGGCCGGCAATTGCGTGGTGATCAAACCTTCAGAGATTACCCCGTTAACTGCGCTGAAGCTGGGCGAACTGGCAAAAGAAGTTTTCCCCGCCGGGGTGCTTAACGTGCTGTTTGGCCGTGGCGTAACCGTTGGCGATCCGCTAACCGCCCATGCGAAGGTTCGCATGGTGTCGTTGACCGGTTCGATTGCCACCGGAGCGCATATTATCGGCCATACTGCTTCGTCGATTAAACGTACCCATATGGAACTGGG
>DASYFN010000121.1:0-15809 GCA_036498385.1 Klebsiella sp. | reverse complement strand
AATGGCCCCGATAATAAACCGGGGCTGAATTCGGCTCACAACGGATGGAGGGTATAGCGGCCGCTGAGCAGCGGTTTACACAATATTTTATAACCGTCATGATCAAATTTGGCCGACAGGCGTGTTAGTGATGACGCTTGCGACAGGGACTCTACCGCGCCGAGCCATAGCCAGTTTTGAATAATGTGGTATTGCGTCATATCGTCACTGCACTCTTCCAGTGCGATTGCACCGACCCAGGGCCAGCACACCAGTTGCATTTTTTGCATGTTTTCGCGCAGCCGCTGATGGTGAGCTTCTACACTCTCTTTCCCGCAGCAGGCACCTGCGCAGCGGCCCAGCGCGGAGCGAAAGCAGGCGCGCCCGCGGTTGAGTGGCTCCAGGCCCATTAACCCGTAACAAAGGCGATGCTCATCAGCGATTTTTTGCAGCGCCTGCAATGCCGCGCGGCGATTTGCAAACAGACCATAGAGATCGCTTTGCTGCGAAAAATCCAGCTCGCTGGCGTAAACCACCTGAGGATGGGCGTCAGTAAGGTGTAACGAGCATAGTTGCCTGTTTTGCCGCAGACGCTTATTGAATAACGGCTGCTGCTCTTTAATCAGTTGCGCTTCTAATAACAGTGCGCCGAGTTCGCCAGCCGTTCGTTGCCAGGTAATGCGCCGGGCCTGGCGCAGCATGGCCGCTTCGTTTGGCGTGCGCAGATGCGACAAAACCCGGCTGCGGATATTCACACTTTTACCAATATAGAGCGGCAGGGTGTCGCTCTCGCCGTGGAACAGATACACCCCCGGTTGTTTGGGCAGCACCTCAAGCCACGGACGAAGATGTTCGGGGTACACATAAATTGCTGCCGCTTCAAATTCAAGACGCGGGGTGGGTTGCCTTCGTGCCACTTGTTTTCCTTTTGCTGTTTATTTATCCAGTATAGCAGTCGGATAGAAGAGGCGAAAAGGAGAAAAAATCACCCCGACCTGAGTCGGGGCGAGGGGAAGGATAATTACTTTTTCCAGAAGTCGTCGAAGACGGTAATCGGCGGCCGCCGTTTATGCTCAGTTTTTAGATACCAGCCTTCAATCGTTTTAGCGATTTTATCATCCAGTTTTTTACCTTCCAGATAGTCATCAATATTTTCGTAGGTCACGCCCAGCGCTACTTCGTCTGGCAGGGAGGGGCGGTCATCCTCAAGATCGGCGGTCGGCAGTTTTTTATACAGATGCTCCGGACAGCCTAAATGGGCCAGCAGTTGTTTGCCCTGACGTTTGTTGAGGCGGAAGATAGGGTTAATATCCGTACCGCCATCACCGTATTTAGTGAAAAAACCGGTAATGGCTTCCGCCGCATGGTCGGTACCCACCACGACGCCATGGGTCATTCCGGCAATACTGTACTGCGCCTTCATGCGTTCGCGGGCTTTTTCGTTACCGCGGACAAAGTCGCTAAGCTCAATCCCGGCCTCACGCAGCGCCTGTTCGCTGGCCAGCACGGCGCCTTTAATATTGACCGTCAATACGCGATCCGGCTGAATAAAGGCGATAGCGTCCTGGCAGTCCTGCTCATCCGCCTGCACGCCGTATGGTAGGCGAACGGCAATAAACTGCAGGCTGCTGTCACCGGTTTCGACGCGTAGTTCGTTGATGGCCAACTGACATAATTTACCGGTTAGCGTTGAATCCTGGCCGCCGCTGATGCCGAGGACCAGTGATTTAATAAAAGGATATTTTTGTAGATAGGACTTCAAAAAATCTACGCTGCGGCGTATCTCGCCTTCGACATCGATCTGGGATGTTGCACCCAGCGCCTGAATAATCTCTTGTTGTAGCGTCATCGCGCCCTCCGGAAAGTGAATCTGTTTGGCAATCAGCAGGGGATTAAGCTACCTCTTTGACGGTAAAACGACAAGGATCACAATTTTGAGTGGAGCAAAAGCATGCAGCTCAATGAGATGGGGTTTATTATTAGAAAGCTCTTAATTTAGCTTCATTTCTGGCTTCGACTTGAAAAATAACGATATTTATTCCAGGCTTATTAACACGCCAAAAAAAAGAGGATGGAATATGAACAAGCATTTTGCAGGATTTCTGGGCGCAGCAGCTGTATTGACCATGCTGGCAGGCTGTACAGCCTACGACCGTACGAAAGATCAGTTTACGCAGCCGGTGGTTAAAGACGTTAAGAAAGGTATGACTCGTGCGCAGGTTGCGCAAATCGCTGGTAAACCTTCATCAGAAGTGACCATGATCCACGCACGTGGCACCTGCCAGACATACATCCTGGGTCAACGCGATGGTAAAATTGAAACCTACTTTGTCGCACTGGATGATACTGGCCACGTTATGAATTCTGGTTATCAGACTTGTGCTGAGTACGATACCGATCCGCGCAATAATAAGTAATACTCCGTCGTAACGTTGACTTCTACGTAAGTCCGACTATTGGTCGGGCTTTTTTATGAGCTGTCATGCTTATTTAATTGCGCGAATCATTTGAGGAAAATGTGAAGGCAGTCAAAACACGAGGTCAATGAGAGACAATTCTGTTCAAGGAGGAATTATCCAGGTGCAGAACGATGCCGTATACTCAATGCATAAACAATACTAATTCAAAGAAACATGTCTTACCGCCTCTCAGGCAAATGATGCCAGGAGGACCAGGTCACACAAATTGAGGAAGCGTTCATGGAAAAGAAACATATCTACCTTTTTTGTTCTGCTGGGATGTCTACATCATTACTGGTATCTAAAATGCGTGCCCAGGCAGAGAAGTATGAAGTGCCGGTGATTATTGAAGCATTTCCGGAGACCTTAGCCGGTGAAAAAGGACCTGATGCGGATGTCGTATTATTAGGCCCACAGATTTCCTATATGCTGCCGGATATTCAACGATTACTACCCAATAAACCCGTAGAAGTTATTGATTCTGCTCTGTATGGTAAGGTCGATGGTTTAGGTGTTCTGAAAGCGGCCGTTGCGGCCATTAAGAAAGCTGCTGCACAATAGATTTATTTTAAAACTCGACATATTTCGGATGGCAGTGGTTAAAATTTCGTGAGGGTGTGTTTTAACTACTCGCTGTCCGAAATACCCAGAGTTTATTTCCCGTCAAAGAGTAATTTCATCCATCATTGCCGCAATAATTAAATTGCGGCCTTAAAGGGTATTTATTATGAGTAAAGTGATTGACTCGCTTGAAAAAGTACTGCTGCCTTTTGCAGTCAAAATAGGAAGGCAGCCCCACGTCAATGCAATTAAAAACGGCTTTATCAAGTTAATGCCATTGACATTAGCCGGGGCCATGTTTGTTTTAATTAACAACGTATTTCTGAGCTTTGGCGACGGCTCATTCTTTTATTCAATGGGCATTCGTCTGGATGCGTCTACAATTGAAACTCTCAACGGTTTTAAAGCGATTGGCGGTAATGTTTATAACGGTACGCTCGGCATTATGTCGCTGATGGCGCCTTTCTTTATTGGCTCCGCATTAGCTGAAGAGCGTAAAGTGGATCCGATGGCCGCCGGTTTACTGGCCGTTGCGGCATTTATGACCGTCACCCCTTATAGCGTTGGTGAAGCCTACGCCGTTGGCGCTAATTGGTTAGGCGGCGCCAATATCATTTCTGGTATCGTGATCGGTCTGGTTGTTGCCGAGATGTTCACCTTTATCGTTCATCGCAATTGGGTGATTACGCTGCCTTCCAGCGTACCGGCTTCGGTTTCCCGTTCTTTTTCAGCGGTTATCCCGGCCTTTATTATCCTCTCTGTTATGGGGATTATCTCCTGGGCGCTGACCCATTGGGGGACTAATTTCCACCAGATTATCATGGACACTATCTCGACGCCGCTGGCCTCAATGGGTGCTGTCGTAGGCTGGGCATTCGTCATTTTCACCTCACTGCTGTGGTTCTTCGGTGTACATGGTTCACTGGCGCTGTCAGCGCTGGATAGCGGAATCATGACGCCGTGGGCGCTGGAAAATATCGCAACCTACCAGCAGTACGGTTCTGTCGAAGCCGCGCTGGCCGCAGGTAAGAGCTTCCATATGTGGGCCAAGCCGATGCTTGATTCCTACATCTTCCTCGGCGGTACGGGTGCGACTCTTGGCTTAATCATCGCCATCTTTATCGCTTCACGTCGTGAGGATCATCGTCAGGTGGCGAAACTGGCGCTGCCGTCAGGCATCTTCCAGATTAACGAGCCAATCCTGTTCGGGCTGCCAATTATTATGAACCCGGTGATGTTTATCCCATTCATTCTGATTCAGCCTGTGCTGGCGGCCATCACCATGACGGCTTACACCCTGGGTATCATCCCGCCGATTACCAACATCGCGCCGTGGACCATGCCTACCGGTTTAGGCGCCTTCTTTAACACTAACGGTAGCGTAGCAGCCCTGTTGCTGGCTCTGTTCAACCTTGCCATATCAACACTGGTTTACCTGCCGTTTGTGATGATTTCTAATAAAGCGCAGGGAGTCATTGAGCAGAAAGAGAGCGAAGAAGATATCGCTAACGCACTGAAATTCTAATATTGCGCGGTACGGGAGATTTCCCGTACCGTCTGAGAAATAAGGGAGTCATTATGTTTGATCTGGATAACATCTCAGCAGAAGAGACAGCGGTAAACGACCTCGAAGAGGTGGTGATGGGGCTGATTATCAACTCCGGGCAGGCACGCAGTCTGGCTTATGCCGCACTTAAGCAGGCAAAACAGGGGGATTTTGAGGCAGCCAAAGGCATGATGGAACAGTCTCGCATGGCTCTGAACGAAGCGCATCTTGTGCAGACGCAACTGATTGAGAGCGATGAGGGTGAAGGCAAAATGAAGGTGAGCCTGGTGCTGGTTCATGCGCAGGATCATCTGATGACCTCAATGCTGGCTCGTGAACTCGTTGCCGAATTGATTGAATTGCACGAGAAGGTACAATAGGCCATCGACACGATGAGGCAGCCAAAGATGATGACCACTGAAATCAGTACCGCCCGGGAGCAACAACTCTTTAATGGCAAGAACTTTCATGTGGTCATCTATAACAAAACAGAGAGCGCAAGCGGGCTTCACCAGCATGATTATCACGAGTACACCATCGTTTTAACCGGCCGCTATTATCAGGTTATTAATGGCAAGCAGGTGCTGCTGGAGCGCGGGGATTTTGTTTTCATCCCAATGGGGTCGCATCACCAGAGTTTTTATGAGTTTGGCGCGACACGCATTTTTAATGTCGGTATCAGTAAAAGTTTCTTTGAGAAACATTATCTACCGCTGCTGCCTTTTGGTCTGGTCGCCTCTCAGGTCTATGCCGTTAAAAGTACTTTTCTCAGTTATATTGAGTCGGTTATTGCATCATTGAATTTTCGCGAAACTGAGTTTGACGAATTTATCGAGCTGGTGTCTTTCTACATTCTGAATCGGTTACGGCATTATCGTGAAGAGCCTGTGGAAGATGTGATTCCACAATGGTTGAAAAATACCGTCGAGGGTATGCACGATAAGCTTAAGTTTGGTGAGGGGGCGTTGGAAAATATGGTTGAGCTTTCCGGCAAAACGCAGGAGTACCTAACCCGGGCAACCCAGCGTTATTATGCCAAAACGCCGATGCAGATAATTAACGATATTCGCATCAACTTCGCTAAGAAACAGTTAGAGATAACCAACTACTCGGTGACCGATATTGCCTATGAGTCGGGGTACAGTAGCCCAAGTTTGTTTATTAAAACATTCAAGAAGCTGACTTCTCTGACCCCCAGCAGCTATCGGAAACAACTCTCCTGTATTAATTAACCGGGCGCGGAGTATTCCGCGCAGTCTACATATTCAAATTAACTGTCCGTATTTACACGGAGAGCGGGTGACGTCTACACGTTATCCGCAAGGGAGAAAAAGATGAGCCAGAAATTGAAGGTAGTGACTATCGGCGGCGGCAGCAGCTATACCCCAGAATTACTGGAAGGGTTCCTGAAACGTTATCATGAACTGCCGATTACCGAGCTATGGTTAGTGGACGTCGCGGAAGGGCAGGAAAAGCTTGATATTATCCATGCCCTGTGTCAGCGCATGGTGGAAAAAGCTGGCGTACCAATGAAAGTCTACAAAACCCTCGATCGCCGCGCAGCGCTGGAAGGCGCCGATTTTGTGACGACCCAGTTGCGCGTTGGCCAGCTTAAGGCGCGCGAGAAGGATGAGCGAATTCCGCTGAGCCACGGCTATTTAGGCCAGGAAACCAACGGAGCGGGCGGCCTGTTTAAAGGTCTGCGCACCATTCCGGTCATTTTTGACATTGTGAAGGACGTTCAGGAAGTCTGTCCGAATGCCTGGGTGATTAATTTTACCAACCCGGCGGGCATGGTGACCGAAGCCGTTTATCGTCATACCGACTTTAAGCGCTTTATTGGCGTATGCAATATTCCTATCGGTATGAAGATGTTTATCACCGACGTGCTGAAGCTGAGCCCGAGCGATGAGCTCAATATCGATCTGTTTGGTCTGAACCACCTGGTGTTTGTTCGTGATGTGCTGGTTAACGGCGTTTCGCGCTTTGACGAACTGCTTGACGGCGTAGCATCGGGCCGTTTGACCGCCAACTCGGTGAAAAATATCTTCGATCTGCCGTTTAGCGAAGGTTTGATTCGGTCGCTGCGCCTGATCCCATGCTCCTATCTGCTCTACTACTTCAAGCCAAAAGAGATGTTGGCGATTGAAATGGGTGAGTACTATAAAGGCGGCGCGCGTGCGCAGGTGGTACAGAAGGTTGAGAAACAACTTTTCGAGCTATACAAAAATCCGGATCTGAACGTTAAACCGAAAGAGCTGGAACAGCGCGGCGGGGCGTATTATTCCGATGCGGCCTGTGAGGTGATTAACGCCATCTACAATGATAAGCAGGCCGAGCATTACGTAAACGTGCCGCACCATGGTCACGTTGATAATATCCCGGCCGACTGGTCGGTAGAGATGACCTGTACGCTTGGCCGCGATGGCGCGAAACCGACGCCGCGTATCACGCATTTCGATGAGAAAGTGCTGGGCCTGATTTATACCATCAAAGGCTTTGAGGTGGCGGCCAGCGAAGCGGCTATCAGCGGTAAACTCGACGATGTTCTGCTGGCGCTTAATCTGAGCCCGTTGATCCACTCCGATCGTGATGCCGAGAAGCTGGCGCGTGAAATGATCCTCGCGCACGAGCAGTGGTTGCCAAACTTTGCGGCGACTATCGAAAAACTGAAGCAGTAACGGGAGCGGCTCATGGAACGCGTGTTAATCGTCAATGCCGATGATTTTGGCCTCAGCAAAGGGCAAAACTACGGCATTATCGAAGCTTGCAAAAATGGTCTGGTTACCTCCACGACGGCGCTGGTCAATGGCGCGGCGATTAGCCACGCTGCCCAGCTTAGCCGCTGCGTACCCGAGTTGGCGGTGGGGATGCATTTTGTCCTGACGTTGGGCGAGCCGCTATCGGCGATGCCGGGCTTGACCCGCGAAGGGCGTCTCGGTAAGTGGATTTGGCAGATGGCGGAAGAGGATAACCTACCGCTGGACGAAATCGCGCACGAGCTGGAGTGTCAGTATCAGCGTTTTAGCGAGCTGTTTGGTCATGAACCAACGCATATCGACAGCCATCACCATGTGCATATGATTGCGCAAATCTACCCCATCGCCGCGGCGTTTGCGCGTGAGAAGGGTGTGGCGTTACGTATTGACCGCCAACTGGCGACGTTTTCAGGTCTGGCGCAGGATGCGGCGCGCAGTAGTGAAGGGTTTGCCAGCGAGTTTTATGGTGAAGCGGTTTCGGAAGCGCTCTTTCTGCAAACCCTTGATGCCTCTATCCGGCGCAATGAGAAATCGCTGGAGGTGATGTGCCATCCGGCGTTTGTTGATAACACGATTATGAGCAGCGCCTATTGCTATCCGCGTCTGAGCGAACTGGATGTGCTGACCTCCGAATCGCTGAAATATGCGATTGCCGAACGCGGTTATCGGCTCGGAACTTATCGTGATGTGTGATATACCCGGCATACTCCCAGGTTGCAGGTGTGATGGCTGGTAAGCTATTCGGCTCATCCATGAGCCTCACCCTAACTTGCCGAATTATTTAGGGTATAGATAAATAGCTTTGTGGCGAATGCCCGGCGCATTACTGCCGGGCTTTTTTACGCCGGGATCGCGGCGATTTTGGCGCTTCTTGACCACACCCGATGTGCCGCCATCAGGGTAATCAGTGCATCCATCGATTGGCTATCAATGGCGTCCGTCTCAACAATGCCTTCTTCACCCTGGCTGGCGACCTGAAGCGGCGCTTTGCACTGCCGGGCATCGCCTGCCAGAAGAATCGGTTTCAGGTGTTTATAGGCTTCCAGCAGGTAATAGTGGAAATCACCATTGTTGCTCAGGCTTTGCAGATCGCCGCCGGGAACGATAACCGCATCCACGGTTAATGATGGTGATCCGGCAAAAGTTCCGGCAACCGGCAGTTCAGTACCATCATCGGCCTTCACCTTACCCATTCGGGAGTAGAGCAATCTGGCATGTACTCCATGGGCCTTTAGCTCCTGCAGCAACGTCAGCAGCTCTTTTGCTACCGGACGATCATTGAGCAATACCGCCACCACGCGGCCTTTTACATCGCCGCTGGGAATGGCGTACAGGCTTAACGTAGGATCCTTTTGCAGGCCGTTAACATCAGGCGGCGGCATGATGCTGCGCTGCTCGTCGGTGAGTTCAATACCCAGATTTTTACCCACGGCCTGAGCCAATTGCAGGTCGATATGCGCCAGTTGGTCGACAACCCGCTCGCGGATCCATTCTCTGACGACTTTGCTCAGTTCGAAACTAAAACCCTCGATAATATGCTGCTGCTCAATGGGCGTCTGGCTACGCCAGAACAGCAGGGGATGAGAGTAATACTCGCCAAACGAGGGACTGCGCTGGCGAATTTTTTCACCATCAACCCGCTCGACATAGGATTCAAAACCGCCGCGTTTGGCTGCGGGCGGCGTCTCTCGCGGCCAGTTATCGTTAATTGAGTTAGGCTCATAGTTTGCTGGGTTGGTATCAATATCCATCCGGTGCATGCCGTCGCGCTGGAAATTATGGTACGGGCAAGTGGGTTTATTGATGGGGATCTCATGAAAATTAGGCCCGCCGAGACGGCTAATCTGCGTATCGGTATAGGAGAATAATCTGCCCTGCAGCAGCGGATCGTTGCTGAAGTCTATCCCCGGAACGATATGGCCGGGATGGAACGCTGCCTGTTCGTTTTCGGCAAAGAAATTATCCGGGTTGCGATTGAGAACCATTTTCCCGACCCGTTGAACCGGGACCAGCGCTTCCGGGATAAGCTTGGTGGGATCCAGCAAATCGAAATCAAAAGCAAACTCATCCTCCTCTGGGATCAGCTGTAATCCCAGCTCGTACTCGGGATAATCTCCGGCTTCAATCGCTTCCCATAAATCACGACGATGGAAATCGGGGTCGCGGCCGGTCAGCTTTTGCGACTCGTCCCATACCAGAGACGCCTTGCCCGCGACGGGCTTCCAGTGAAAACGTACGAAGGTGGCTTTACCTTCAGCATTTATCAGACGGAAGGTGTGGATGCCGAAACCCTCCATCGTGCGATAGCTGCGGGGCAATCCACGGTCGGACATCGCCCACATCACGTTATGCAGCGTTTCAGGCTGTAGTGAGACATAATCCCAGAACGTGTCGTGCGCGCTTTGCCCCTGCGGGATGGCCCAGTGGGGTTCAGGTTTTACCGCGTGGACGAAATCAGGAAATTTAAGCGCATCCTGGATAAAAAAGATCGGCGTGTTGTTGCCAACCAGGTCAAAAACCCCTTCGTCGGTATAAAACTTGGTGGCAAAACCGCGAATGTCACGCACCGTATCGGCGGAGCCTGCGCCGCCCTGAACGGTTGAAAAACGGACGAAGACCGGTGTTTTTTTCTCCGGGTTGGAGAGGAAGTCCGCTTTGGTGATGTCGCTTAAATCGCTATACACCTGGAAATAGCCATGCGCAGCGGAGCCGCGGGCATGGACGATCCTCTCCGGAATGCGCTCATGGTCAAAATGGGTGATTTTTTCACGCAGGATAAAATCTTCCAGCAGCGTGGGGCCGCGTTTACCCGCGCGCAACGAGTTCTGATCGTCAGCGATGCGTACGCCCTGATTGGTGGTGAGCGCAAAATCCTCACCGCCTTTACGATGTTTTTCGAGGGCATCAAGTTTTTCGCTGTGCGTATCCGGGGCTTTCATACTGCCCGGCGCGGTCGGCTCTTCGCCTGGTGCGGTTGGATGTGGTGTGGGCCGCCAGTTCTGGTCTTCGGGGGCTAAAGCATCCAGACCTGGCTTTGCTTCCCGGTCATCGTGAACCGGTGACTGGTGGGATTGCGGGTTATGGTGTTTATCAGACATTGCTCGCTCCTGCTTTCATTACTGAAAATGGACGTTGCTAAACCCAAACCCTTCTAATTGTAGAGCATCATTTCAATAAGATTTCTTTTCAGGACTTTTGCCTTTTAAGAGCGGCAAGCAGGGGGCGACGAAAGGGGGCGCTTTCGGCTATGATAAGGGTTTCTGTTTCCCGCTGTTTAGTGAATCTATTTGTGATGAAACCACTTCGCCAACAAAATCGTCAGGTCATTAGTTACGTGCCTAGAGTGGAGCCTGCTCCGCCGGAACACGCCGTCAAAATGGATGGTTTTCGCGACGTATGGGTTCTGCGGGGTAAGTACGTAGCCTTTGTGCTGATGGACGAACATTTCCGTCGTTCCCCGCCGTTTAACGTGCCGGAAGCGGCGCAGCGCTGGGCGACGCAAATGAGACAGGAAGGTGAAATCGACGCCTGAGAGCGCTGGGGGACAAAAAAAGCGCTGAAATATCAGCGCTTTTTTTGTCCCGGATGACCTGAAGAACTCATCAGCTTAGCGATGCGCCAGCTCCGCATCTTCTTCACTATCGAGAATGGTTTTATCGGTTTGACGCAGCCACTGGCTGGTCAGAGTTCCGGCGGTCATTGAGCCGCTAACGTTCAGCGCAGTACGGCCCATATCGATCAGCGGCTCAACCGAGATTAACAGCGCCACCAGCGTTACCGGCAGGCCCATCGCTGGCAGTACGATCAGGGCGGCAAAGGTCGCGCCGCCACCCACGCCAGCGACGCCAGCGGAACTGACGGTAACGATGCCTACCAGGGTAGCAATCCACAGCGGATCGAGCGGGTTAATACCGACGGTCGGTGCGACCATCACGGCCAGCATCGCCGGATAGAGACCCGCACAACCATTCTGCCCGATCGTGGCGCCGAACGATGCGGAGAAGCTGGCGATAGATTCCGGCACGCCCAGACGACGTGTTTGCGCTTCCACGTTCAGCGGAATAGACGCCGCGCTGGAGCGGCTGGTAAATGCGAAGGTCAGCACTGGCCAGACTTTACGAAAGTACTTCAGAGGGCTCACGCCGTTCACCGCCAGCAGCAGACCATGCACCACGAACATGATGCCCAGACCAATATAGGAGGCGACAACGAAGCTGCCGAGCTTGATGATGTCCTGCAGGTTAGAGCCCGCAACCACTTTGGTCATCAGTGCCAGCACGCCGTATGGCGTTAACTGCATCACCAGGCGCACCAGTTTCATCACCCAACTCTGCAACGTATCGATGGCGGTGAGTACGCGCTGGCCTTTTGCTACGTCATCTTTCAGTAGTCTCAGCGCCGCGACGCCGAGGAATGCCGCGAAGATAACCACGCTGATAATCGACGTCGGATTCGCACCGGTCAGATCGGCAAACGGGTTTTTTGGCACAAAAGAGAGGATCAACTGCGGGACGCTCAGGTCCGCGACTTTACCGGCATAATTACTTTGAATGGCGTTGAGGCGGGCGGTTTCCGCGCTGCCCTGAACCAGACCTTCGGCAGTCAGGCCAAATATATTGGTAACCAGCACCCCGACCAGCGCCGCAATCAACGTCGTGAACAGCAGGGTACCGATGCTGAGGAAGCTGATTTTACCTAGTTGCGAAGCATTATGCAGGCGGGCCACTGCGCTCAGAATCGAGGCGAAAACCAGCGGCATGACGATCATTTGCAGCAGTTGAACATAGCCGTTACCGATGATATTGAACCACTGGATAGAGTCCTTCAACACCGGGCTGTCGGAACCATAGATCAACTGTAGCGCCAGGCCGAAGATAACGCCGATAACCAGACCAACCAGCACTTTTTTAGCGAGGCTCCACTGTTTATGGCGGGTTTGCGCCAGCAGCAACAGTAAAACCGCGAACACGACAATGTTCGCTATTAATGGAAAGTTCATCCCGTTCTCCTGATATCTTTGGTTGGTCAATAACCAACTTTTATGACGGCAAGGGTAGCAGAAGGTGTAATGGGTTACTTATATTCAAATGGAATTGATTATAACTAATTGAATAATTCGCTTATTTATCGTCCAGGCTGGTGGTTGATAAAGCGATTAAAGGTGGTTTGCAGGGAATTAATCATCTCTGATGACCAGCGAACGGCGCTGTTTTCGGCAACGTTTTGCGGCATCCACACGGCATAGATGAACAGTACCATACACAATGCGCGCTCCAGTTGGTTGCCCTTGCGCGGCGCGAGAACAGGTAAACGAAAACGCCAGCGGCAGGGCCAGAGTAGCGGAACGCCTGCCGGGGTGAGCATATCGGCGAGAATATGACTGAGATAGCCCAGTACCAGACCCTGAACCGCATCTGCCGGGACTATCCAGCTTTCCGGGACTTTCAGCGAGAAAATCGCTACTGCGCCAAAGACCACCAGCAGGCTATGGGTGAAGCCGCGATGGCCGAAGGCGCGCGCTATCGGTTTTGATATCCAGCTTAATCGCTGGCCGAGAAATGACTTCGGGTGATCGATATCCGGCAGCAGGCAGGTCAGGATGGCGGAAGGAATGATGTGCCACCAGTCACCCTGGGCCAGCACGGGCGTTAATTCCGCATTTTTCGCAAATACCGCACAGGCGATAGAGAAGAGAAGGTGGCCTTCCGCCGTCATGATAAATACCCTAAACTGTCAATTCATACAGTATAGGGTTTTTATACAGTGTGCGGAAGAGGTGACGGTGTAACTCTTTGTCACAAAACCATCAGCGAGCCAGCCAGCCCCCATCGACTGCCAGGGTATAACCGTTGATGTAATCCGCCGCTTTGGAAGCAAGAAAGACAACCGGCCCCTGCAGATCTTCCGGAACGCCCCAGCGCCCGGCCGGGATACGGTCAAGGATCTCTCTGCTGCGCACAGCGTCGTCGCGCAGTTGCCGGGTATTATTGGTGGCCATATAGCCCGGTGCGATAGCGTTAACGTTAATGCCATATCCTGCCCATTCGTTGGCCATCAGGCGGGTAATGCCCAACACGCCGCTTTTTGAGGCGGTGTATGAAGGAACCCGAATACCGCCCTGAAAAGAGAGCATTGAGGCGATATTAATGATTTTTCCGCCGCCGCTCTGCAGAATAAACTGTCTGGCAACCGCCTGCGAAAGAAAAAAAACTGATTTCAGGTTCAGGTTGAGAACATCGTCCCAGTCCTTTTCGCTAAAGGAGAGCGCATCGGCGCGGCGTATGGTTCCGGCATTATTGACCAGAATATCTACCCGTTCCATGGCGGCCACAGCCTGAGCCACAATGGTTTCAATCTTATCCTGACGACTCAGGTCGGCCTGAATGGCGGTAAAGCGTCGGCCCAGCGCCTGAACCTTTTCTGCGGTTTCATGGGGGACCCGGCGATTCACTCCGACGATATCGCACCCGGCCTGCGCAAGGCCTAGCGTCATTCCCTGGCCCAGTCCGGTATCACACCCCGTCACGATAGCGACCTTGCCTGTAAGGTCAAAGGCGTTCGGTATCATATGCACCTCTGTATGCTGATTTTATGCGTCAAATAACGCCATTGAGATAAGCATAGAAGGCGAGAGAGGAAAAAACAATTTAAAATGAAACGGTGTTTTGATTTTGTGATGAAGGGATGCTACTCCTATCCCATCATCATCGGCAGGTTTATCCGAGCAGGTCGCTCAGGGTAAGGGATCTCAGCGTCGCGAGCTTCACGTCGGCCAGCGCAAAGCGTGGGTCGCGGCTGTTTTCCACCTCCGGCACGACGATAGAGCGCATTCGTGCCGCTTTGCTGGCAATCATGCCATTCACCGAGTCTTCCAGCGCCACGCAGTTCATCGGGCTGACACCGAGTTTAGCGGCACAGTCCAGATAGACCTGCGGATGCGGTTTGCTGAACGGCAGCATTTCGGCAGAAGCGAGGGCGTCAAACTGGTCGCGTAGTTCAAACATAGTAAGGACTTTTTCCAGCATCCGCAGCGGCGATGCCGACGCCAGGCCGATTTTCAGCCCCTGGGCTTTACACATCGCTACCGCTTCCCGCGCGCCGGGCAGCAGCGGGCGCGCTTCCTCAACCAGGTGGATGGCGCGGTTGATAATTCGCGTGGTGACATCAGCGCGATCCGGGCCTTTCCAGGGCTGTTGGGCAAACCACAGGTCGACGACTAAATCGATGCGCAGCCCCAGGATATCGGGCATTTCATCGCGGCGGCGAATATCCACGCCAAGGCTTGCCATCACTTCCAGCTCTGCTTTATCCCATAGCGGCTCGGAGTCAATCAGTAATCCATCCATATCAAAAATCGCGGCGTGAATCTGGCGCCTGGCTGACATAAGTCCCTCTCCTGTTGCGTAAGTAGATAACGAATCGGCACTAATGGTATATCATACCGCGCATTATTGGGCGAAATTCGCCGGCAAAGGTAGACTTAGAGTGGCCAGGCGTCTTAACAAGGGGAAACCATGACGTATCAACAAGCTGGACGCATTGCAGTACTTAAACGTGTTTTGGGGTGGATAGTATTTATCCCGGCTGTTATCTCGACGCTGATTTCCGTGCTGAAGTTTATGTACGAGCACAGTGAGAAGAAACCGGGCATCGATGCGGTGATGATGGACTTTGCGCATGTGATGATTGAAATGATGCGCTTTAATACGCCATTCCTGAATTTCTTCTGGTACAACTCGCCGCTGCCGGATTTTAAGCACGGTATGAATATCGGTTTCTGGATCATCTATATTTTGGTGTTCGTCGGCATGGCGCTGCAGGCATCCGGGGCGCGAATGGGGCGTCAGGCGAAATTTCTGCGCGAAGGCGTTGAAGATCAACTGATTCTGGAGCATGCCAAAGGGGCGGAAGGGTTGACGCGCGAGCAAATCTCCGAACGCGTCGTGGTGCCGCGTCATACCATCCTGGTGCAATATTTCCCGCTCTATATCCTGCCAGTGATTATTATTGTGCTGGGCTACTTTTTCTTCTCTTTACTCGGTTTTCTGTAAATGACCAGCCCGCTAGCCCCGGGCCGGCTTAATTACAGGGCGGGCAGAGCGCGAGGTTTGCCCTGATTATCCACCGCGACGTAGATAAACAGCGCTTCGGTTGCTTTGTAGCGCTGGCCGATTGGCTCAGACGACACTTTCTTGACCCACACTTCCATATTGATGGTTATCGACGTATTGCCGCGCTTCACGCAGTTGGCGTAGCAGCACACCACATCGCCGACTGCTACCGGGCGCAAGAAGGTCATGCCGTCGACGCGCACGGTCACGACGCGACCGTGAGCAATTTCTTTGGCCATAATGGCTCCGCCAATATCCATCTGCGACATCAGCCAGCCGCCAAAAATATCGCCGTTAGCGTTGGTGTCTGCTGGCATCGCCAGGGTGCGTAATACCAATTCGCCCTTCGGCGCAAGATCTGTTGTTGTCATTCTGTACTCTGTACTAGTCAAAG
>DASYFN010000120.1:0-19766 GCA_036498385.1 Klebsiella sp. | reverse complement strand
CTGGAAGATATTTTTCGCCAGGTCGAGACCAATACGTTTAATATTCATGATGGACACCTCCTCCGGGACTCTGAAGTTTAACACCTCAGTCTGGCACGTTGATGCCGTAAGGTGGGAGGTGTCCATCACATCGGGCTACCGATTCACCGCCTCCGGATTACGCTTCCTCTACCGGGCGGCGGCGGATAATAAACCCGGCGATCCAGAAGCTAATCACCCACGTCACCAGCCCAACCGCGTAAGAACGCCAGCCTTCGGTTTCATACCCGAGCAGCCCAACCACGCCATTCATAATGAAAATTAATCCCAGCGCGACCGCATAATAGTGCCAATCGCGGCGGATTTTTTCAGTCAGTTTCATAACCACTCCGACAACAAAAAAAGCATCTTCCCATAGCCGCCATCGCCGGTCTGTAGCCGCGATGAGAATTGTCGCACAATGCGATACCGGTCTAAATTTCACACATTTGTAGCAAACTCACACCTGGGCGAAACCAGGAATATTCCTGGTGGAAATTACCAGCAATCTGATACTGAAATCTCCCTCTCGTTGCCAGAATAGCCTCTATGTAGCCGTCTCAAAAACGGCAAGAAAACGAAGTAGGGAGGTCAATATGGCAGAGTTCACCTTTGCAAAGACCAGCAACGGCGGAAAAAAGAGGAGCTCTATCACCAGCAGCAACATCGCTTACGCCCTGTTTGTGCTGTTTTGCTTCTGGGCCGGAGCGCAAATGCTGAGCATGCTTATCCACTCGCCGGGCGTTTTTGAGCACCTGATTCAAATGCAGGACAGCCGCCGCCCACGGGTCGAGATTGGCCTGATGGTCGACACTCTGTTTGGCCTGGTCCCCTTCCTGGCAGGCAGTCTGTTAATCGGAATATTAGGGCTGATTTTCCGCTGGCGCAGCCACCGCCACCGCTAACGGCGCGCCATACAACTGGCTCGCCGATCGTCAACGCGTTTAGCAAACCACGCAGTCGTCAGATTACGGGTAATTTTCGGGCTCTCAAGCTGAATTCCCGGCAGCACTTCCCGCGGTAGCGGTTTACCGGCTTTCTTATCAGCAATGCGAAACACCTGCTTATAGAGATCGCTCTCTTCAAACGCCAGCGTGTCGCCCTTCTTTAACTGCCGATGGATATCGTCATCGCTCATGACCAGTTGTGAGGATAACCGGCGCACCGCCAGTTCGGTGGTTCCGGCCTCGTCGCTATCGTAGCGAATTAAATCGCCATCCAGCGCCAGCTTCACGCCCGTCGCCTTAGAGACTGCATTCTGGAAGGCGGCATTGCGGCTGGCGTACCATCCGGCGTTGAAATCGGCAAAACGGTACAACGGCACGCTGTAGTTCACCGGGTAGTTCAACAGATGATAAGTCCCAAACCACAGACCACCGCGCAGACTGAACACCTCCTGGCGCACAGTACCGTCGATTTTCCATGGATAGCCGTCGGTGTGCTGCTCGGCGAAGGCGATACCGACCTGCATCGGGCCGCCGGTATGCACCGGGTTCAGCGAGCCGAACAGCTTCTGCCCCATCGGCACCATGCCGATAAAATCATCAAAAATCGCGCTCAGCTGTTTTTCGGTTTTCACGCTATCCAGGCGTTCGCTATAGCTTTTGCCGTCAGGTGATTTGATTTTCAGCGCGGTATGCACCAGAAAAACCGGGATATGCATTTTCTCCGCCCGGCGGTCTATCTCCTGCCAGGCGATTTTGTTCAGCCCAGGCACCGCCGGGTCGGACTGATAGTTGGACTCCTGCTGCGCCACCGCCAGCACTGAGCAGACGTTCTCTTCCGTCGGCGCCAGCTTCTGACTTGCAAAGGTTTTGGCGATGGCCTGCGCCCAGGCTTCGCGATCTTTCACGCTGGCGGGCATTTTCTGCCGCACGACTGCGGCAACATCAATCGCCTTTTCGCCCTCTTTCAGCACCGGCTCCGGCTTGCTGGAACAGGCGCTGAGGATGATTCCGACCAGTAGCGTCAGGGTGAAAGAAGTGATTCTGGATTGCGCTACCGGCATGGATCATCCTTGTGTTGATTAACTTAATGTTTGCATAACGGGCTGTAGTTCATTGCCATCCAGCTCGCGCTCGAAGCTACGCAGACGTTTGTAGATGGACATGAGCTCAACCAATGTAGTCCATGAGCTAATCAGATACTGGAACGAGCCGCGCACCTGGCCAAAGACGTTAGTTATCTGGGTCATCAGGCCCAGCGTAATCGTACCGGCAACAATCGACGGAAACAGCAGGAACAACCCGAAAACGTTATCCACCTGAAGATAAAGAATTCGGGCTATATTGAAATACATATAGTGGAAATAGAGGCGGAAATAGTTGCGGCGCACGGCGCTGAACAGCTCACGCACCGTCGGCGGCGTCGCGCGGTTGGCATCATCCTCGCCGTAAACCAGCTCTTTACGATAAGCGGCCTCAACGCGCTGGTTTTTGAACTCCAGCCCTGGCAACTTGATCCCCACCACCGCCAGCAGGCCAGTGCCCATTAACGACCAGATGATCGCCGCGATCACCAGGCCATACGGCAGATGGCCGACAATCGGCAAATCCGGGACGTGCGCGGAGAGCGTCACCAGTACCGGCAGGAAGGCGATAAGCGTCATCACCGCGTTAAGGAAGCTAACCCCCATGCTTTCGAGCGTGGAAGCAAAGCGCATGGTATCTTCCTGCACACGTTGCGCGGCGCCTTCAATATGGCGCAGATGCTGCCAGTGCGCCATATAGTGCTCGTTCATGGCGGTACGCCAGCGGAAGACGTAGTGGCTAACGAAGAAATTGTTCATCACCCCGATAATCACCGCGATAAGCGCAATGCCCAGAAACACCCCAATCTCCTGATAGAACTGCTCAATTTTGACCTTATGCGGCGTCGCCAGCGCAGTCTGAATCAGATCGTAGAACGGCGCGTACCAGGCGTTGATCGCAACCCCCACTTCCACCAGAAACCAGGTAACGAAAATAATCAGCGAGGTGCCGAGGATCGACCAGTACTGCCAGCGATGCGGACTGTAAATAAACCAGAACAGGGTAAAAACGCCCACGCAGAACACGTAGAAGGCATAAAACACCAGATAATTGAGCGACCAAAAGCGCGCCGCGCTTATCGCAACATTCTGCGATGCGCCAGTTATCCGCAGCAGCCAGTCGCCACCGCCCGCCTGCCAAAAGATCACTGCCAGCAGCGACCAGATAAAGGCTGAAATAAAAAACGGCCCCGGTTTGGGGAAAAAGGATTTAAACATCATACTCTCCTGCTAACTTCTTTCTCGTTATGCTGTGCTGTGTACCACAAAAATGCCCACCGCAAAGCCGTTGCAGCGAAGCAAAGTGGGCGGGCTATAAGACTAGATATCAGCGACTTAGTTCGTCTGCCAGTCGCTAAGAATTGTTTCTGTGAGTTTCACCTGTAAAGGGTTATCTGGAATAATGAACGTACGCCACACGTCGTTGTAGTGGGCGATCAGTGTGGTGGCCTGCGCCGCAGGGCGGTTGGCAGTGGTATGAGCATCTTCAGCAACGGTAATCGCATAGCCACGGCTGGCGCCGTTTTTGATAGTAGTATCAACGCAATAGTCAGTGGCGCAGCCGCAAATCACAAACTGCGTGATGTTATGCTCGCGCAGCACCTCTTGCAGGCGGGTGCGGTAAAAGGCATCGCAGGCGGTCTTGGTAACGTACAGCGCGCCTGCGGGTTGTTGTAACTCGGGCAGCAAATCAAAGCCTTCGCTCCCCTCTTCCAGACCACCTTCTTCGCTGTGCTGAATGAAGATAACGGTATCCGCAGCGTTAATCAGGCGGTTAATTTGCGCCGCGCAACGCTCGCGCTCAATACGCGGCGTCGCGAAAACGCCGTTTTGCATATCCACCACCATGACGACCCGCTTAGCTGCCATACACCCTCTCCCTCCAACCATTAGCCAAACGATCATCATACGCGTACGCGGCTAAAATCGGCCATCCCAAAAGATAAAAAAGGATTTTTTACGCTACGTTACGTTTTTCCACACAGATTCTCGTTATTCCCGCTTTGTTCGACGCTGCTTCGTAGTATAAATACGCTCTATATTTTTCTGCATAATAAATAATGGATACCCCCCGTTGAAACGTAGTCTGCTCATTTTTGCTGCGCTGTGCGCGGCCTCGTTGACATCGACCCAGGCCGCACAGCCGAGCGTCGACCCGGAATTCGCCGCTGATGTTGTCGATCGTTACGCTAATCATATCTACTACGGCAGCGGCGCGATCGGTATGGCACTCGTGGTTATCGATGGTAACCAGCGTGTATTCCGCAGCTTCGGCGAGACTCGCCCGGGCAATAATGAGCGCCCGCAACTCGATTCGGTGATTCGCATAGCCTCACTGAGCAAGCTGATGACCAGCGAAATGCTGGTTAAACTTCTCGATCAGGGCGTCGTGAAGCTCAACGATCCACTGAGCAAATATGCCCCTCCGGGCGCTCGGGTGCCCACTTACCAGGGAACGCCCATCACGCTGATGAATCTGGCTACGCATACCAGCGCCCTGCCGCGCGAACAGCCCGGCGGCGCAGCGCATCGTCCGGTATTTGTCTGGCCAACACGCCAGCAGCGCTGGAACTGGCTATCCACGGCGACGTTAAAAACCGCTCCCGGCTCCCAGGCCGCCTATTCCAATCTGGCGTTCGATTTACTGGCCGATGCGCTTTCTACTGCCGCGGGCAAGCCCTGGCCGCAGCTGTTTGAAGAACAGATTACCCGCCCGTTGGGGATGAAAGACACCACCTTTACCCCTTCGCCGGACCAGTGTCAGCGCCTGATGGTGGCAGAAAAAGGCGCAAGCCCCTGTAACAACACTCTCGCCGCCATCGGCAGCGGTGGCGTCTATTCTACGCCTGGCGATATGATGCGCTGGATGCAGCAGTTCCTCTCCTCTGATTTCTTCACCCGCGGGCAGCAGGCGGACCGGATGCAGACGCTGATTTATCAACGCAGTCAGTTGACGAAGGTTATCGGTATGGATGTACCGGGCAGAGCCGACGCGCTGGGTCTCGGCTGGGTCTATATGAAGCCGAAAAACGGTCAACCGGGCATTATTCAGAAGACCGGCGGCGGTGGCGGTTTTATCACCTATATGGCGATGAACCCACAAGCTAACGTCGGCGCGTTTATCGTCGTGACCCGCTCTGCAATGACGCGTTTCAACAATATGAGTGACGGGATCAACGAGCTGGTCAGCGAATTAAGCGGTCCCCGCCCCGCGATTGAGACCGCGAGCCAGTAACGTTTTGGGATGTTTTGTTGACGATTGATAAAGATCATTTTGGCGAAACATCCCGTCGCCAATTCAGGTAAACTCGCTTTTTTCATTTCACAAAATCAGGCAAACCATGACAGATTTAATCACTCGCCCACGCCGCCTGCGCAAGTCCGCTTCGCTACGTGCTATGTTTGAAGAGACAACACTGAGTTTGAACGACCTGGTGTTGCCGATCTTTGTTGAAGAAGAAATTGACGATTACAAAGCCATCGAAGCCATGCCCGGCGTGATGCGTATCCCGGAGAGACACCTGGCGCGTGAAATTGAGCGCATTGCCAACGCCGGGATCCGTTCGGTGATGACCTTCGGGATTTCCCATCATACCGATGCCGTTGGCAGCGATACCTGGAATGAAAACGGCCTGGTGGCGCGCATGTCCCGCATCTGCAAAGACGCAGTGCCGGAGATGATCGTGATGTCCGATACCTGCTTCTGCGAATACACCTCTCACGGCCACTGCGGCGTGCTGTGCGAGCATGGCGTTGATAACGACAAAACCCTTGAAAATCTCGGTAAGCAGGCGGTAGTTGCCGCTGCCGCAGGTGCGGATTTTATCGCCCCTTCCGCCGCGATGGACGGTCAGGTCCAGGCCATTCGCCAGGCGCTGGACGCCGCCGGATTTAGCGATACGGCGATTATGTCCTACTCCACCAAGTTTGCTTCATCATTCTATGGCCCGTTCCGCGAAGCTGCGGGCACCGCGCTGAAAGGCGATCGTAAAACCTATCAGATGAGCCCGATGAACCGCCGCGAAGCGATCCGCGAGTCGCTGCTGGACGAAGCCCAGGGCGCCGATTGCCTGATGGTCAAACCGGCCGGTCCGTATCTCGACATCCTGCGCGATCTGCGCGAGCGCACCAACCTGCCGCTGGGCGCTTACCAGGTGAGCGGTGAATACGCGATGATTAAATTCGCCGCCCGGGCAGGCGCTATCGATGAAGAGAAAGTGGTGCTGGAAAGCCTCGGCGCCATCAAACGCGCTGGCGCGGATCTGATCTTCAGCTACTTCGCCCTCGACCTCGCCGAAAAGAAAATCCTGCGTTAATTCAGCTATTACTGTCTCCCCGCTCGCGCTACGCTTAGCGGGGCTACAAACCTGCTCCAGTAGCCCGGGTAAGGCGCTAGCCGCAACCCGGGATTGCCTCTGCGGCGAAAAGTTGCGAGACTTTTTCCATCATTATCTTTGCATTCTTGCCGGGCTTTTACCCCAACGCTACCCTGCCGCTTAAGTAGATACCTTTTGAAAAGGAGCGTTCCGTGGTCGCCTATCGTCGTTATTACCTGAATGGTGGAACCTGGTTTTTTACGGTCAATTTGCGAAACCGGAAGAGCAGGCTTCTAACCGAGCACATCGAGACCTTACGTCACGCCATCCTCACCATCAAACAGCGAAAACCCTTTTACATTGATGCCTGGACACTCCTTCCCGAACATCTTCATTGCATCTGGACATTACCCAAAGACGATAGCGATTTCTCCGCCAGGTGGAGGGACATAAAAGGTTGCTTTAGCAAAGCATTAAAACAAGAAAACGTCTGGCAACCGCGCTTCTGGGAACATGCTATCCGTGATGAAGAAGACTACCGCCGACATATCGATTACACCTACATTAATCCAGTCAAACATGGCTGGGTACGACAGGTTCGTGATTGGCCTTTTTCAACCTTTCACCGGGACGTACGACGCGGGTTATATCCCGATAACTGGGGCGGCGAAATTCACGATTTTTTGTGCGGCGAACGCCAGTAACTCCCCGGTCGCGCTGCGCTTACCGGGGCTACGGTCTGCTCCGGTTGCCGGGTACGGTGCCAGGCTCCCTCCGGTCGCACTGCGCTTACCGGGGCTACAAACCTGCTCCAGTAGCCCGGGTAAGGCGCTAGCCGCAACCCGGGGAAATGAGCTCCCGCCAATTCCAAATCTTCACTCAACTGTAATCTGAGCGACATCTGCGCCTTCTACTGTCTGGGCAAGACGGAGGAGGTACTGCTATGTTTAGTCTCGACAATGTCATCGATGACCTGTGGCCTCAGGCGAGGCCAGCGCCCTGGCAGAAAAAGATGCTGAAAAAGCTTCTGCATGAGGAAGAGTTTCAACAGTTTGCCGCGCGTCATCATCACCTGAAAGGACTGGATACGGTCGAACAGGTGCTCGAACATCTCAATATCCGCTGCGCTATCCCGGCGCACGATCTCGAACAAATCCCCGAGCATGGCCCGCTGGTTATTATCGCCAACCATCCTACCGGTACGCTCGACGGCCTGGCCTTACTCTACGCGGTGTCCCGCGTGCGCCGCGACGTCAAAGTGGTCACCAACCGCATGTTGACTCACCTTGAACCGCTGAGCTCACTGTTTATTCCGGTCGATAACATTCATGGCCGCACCGCCAAAGCGGCGCTGCAACAGATGGAGCAGCAGTTGCAAAACGGCGGGGTGCTGATTTTTTTCCCGGCAGGTGAAGTTTCACGCCTCACCCGCCGCGGCATTCGCGATAAAAAATGGCACTCTGGATTTATTAAGCTGGCGGCTAAATACCGCGCCCCACTGCTTCCGGTGTGGATCCGCGCGCGCAACAGCGCACTGTTTTACGCCAGCACGCTGATTTCGGATAATCTTCCGCTGCTGCTGCTGATGCAGCAAATGTTCCGCCGCCGCAACAGCAGCCTGCCAGTTAATATTGGTCAACAAATTGCCTGGTCAAGCTGGTTCGATCCTCAGCGCTCTTCTCGCGAGCTGACTGAGTGCTGCTATCGCCATTTGGAACAGCTTACAAAAGGGCTGCCGGGAGTATTTAAAAGCGAAAGCGCTATCGCCCGCCCGGAAGACCGCGCCCTGCTCAAGCGCGCGCTGAGCAAGGCAGAAACGCTGGGGCGGATGGCTGACGGCAAAACCATTTATCTCTGGCAGCGCAACGGCCAGGAGGATGCGCCGATATTGCGTGAGTTGGGGCGTTTGCGGGAAATCGCCTTTCGTGCGGTGGGCGAAGGCAGCGGCAAACGCCGCGATGTTGACGGTTACGACGACGACTATCTGCACCTGATTTTGTGGGATGAAGAAGACCTTGAGATCATCGGCGCTTACCGTTTTATGCCGACCGCGATGCAGCTTGAAAAGCGCGGTCTGGAAGGAATTTACAGCTATAGCCTGTTCCATTACGACGCACGCATGGACGATATTCTGCAACACGGTATTGAGTTGGGGCGCAGCTTTATCCAGCCGCGCTACTGGGGTCGTCGCGGTCTGGACTACTTGTGGTCCGGCATCGGCGCGTATCTGGCGCGCTATCCGCACTATCGCTATCTGTTCGGCCCGGTGTCGATTTCCGGCGGGCTGCCGCCCCTGGCGCGCGATCTGCTGGTGGCGTTCTACCGGCTGTGGTTCCCGGCGACGCATCCGCTGGCGGAGTCGCGCCGTCCATATCCGGCCTCGCTGCCCGATGTACTGGCGCAGTTTGGCGGAGAAGATTACAACGACGACCTGACCCGTCTGAAATCCTTACTCGGCAACCTCGGCTGTGCGATCCCGCCGCTGTATAAGCAGTACTCGGAAGTCTGCGAGCCGGGCGGGGTGCAGTTTATCGATTTCGGCAGTGACCCGGATTTCAACAACTGCGTGGATGGTCTGGTGCTGGTGGATTTGACCTATCTGAAGGCGAATCGCTATCAGCGCTATATTGGGGTGCATTTATAGAGCGTTCCTTCCCGGCTTGCGGCGCGTTGCGCCTTAGCCGGGTTACAGGAATTACCCCGCCCGATAATACGGCTTATCTCCGAGAATCGTCGCCCGATGCATAATGCGCCGCTGCGGCAAGTAATCGGCGTTGGCGTAGTGCTGGGTGACGCGGTTATCCCAAATCGCCACGTCATTCGGCTGCCAGCGCCAGCGCACCTGAAAATCTGGTTTGCTGAGGTGGGCAAACAGGAAGCTCAACAGCGCCTCGCTCTCTTTCTCCGTCACGTCGACGATGCGGGTGGTAAAACCCTCATTGACAAACAGCGCCTGTTTCCCGGTCACCGGATGAGTACGCACCACCGGATGCTGCAGCGGCGGATTTTTCGTGACCGCCTCCAGCCAGCGCTGATGCGCCTCTTCGCTTTTACGATATTTATACTCCTGGAACGATTTCCGAAAATCATGCTCCGCGCGCAGGCCGCTTAACAGCTGGCGGAAGGGCTCTGAGAGCGCCTCATATGCGGCAATGCCACTGGTCCACAGGGTATCGCCGCCGGTTGAAGGCAGCTCTTTTGCCGCCAGGATAGCCCCGGCGGGCGGCGTCTCAATAAAGGTCACATCGGTGTGCCAGTTATCGTTATCTGGCGGATTATCTTCGTGGGTATCAAGAACGATAATCTCATCCACGCCGGGCGCGTGCGGATAGACCGGATGAATATGCAGGTCGCCAAAGCGCAGGGCGAGATCGCGCTGCTGCTCAGGGGTAATATTTTGCTCGCGCAGGAACACCACCTGATGGCGCAGCACTGCGTGATACAGCTGCTCAAACTGGTTGTCACTCAGCGGGCGGGTAATATCGACGCCGGATACCTGCGCGCCAATATATGGCCCCAGCGGGATAATGCTTAAACGTTCGCTCATTGTACTTCTCCATGCCAGGGCGTCAGGCGACGCTGCAACGCGCGCAACCCCAGTTCCAGTAAAAAGGCGATGATGGCAATCACCGCGATCCCGGCCAGCACCACATCGGTGGCGAGGAACTCACCGGCGGACTGCACCATAAAACCTAAGCCGCGGGTGGCGGCAATCAGCTCTGCGGCCACCAGCGTCGACCAGCCCACGCCAAGCCCAATGCGCAAACCGGTGAGAATTTCCGGCAGCGCGCCGGGCAGGATCACCAGCCACAGCACCTGCGCCCGGCTGGCCCCTAAAGATTGCGCAGCGCGAATACGCACCTGCTGGGCGCTCTTAACGCCCGCCAGCGCCGACATCGCCACCGGCGCGAATATCGCCAGGTAGATCAGCAGGATCTTCGAGGTCTCGCCGATGCCGAACCAGATCACCATCAGCGGTAAATAAGCCAGCGGCGGCACCGGGCGATAAAGCTCGATCAGCGGGTCGAGGATCCCGCGTACCGTTGGGCTCAGCCCCATGGCGATCCCTACCGGCACGCCGAGCAGTACCGCCGCCAGCAGGGCGATGATGATACGTGTCAGGCTCGCCGCCAGATGCTGCCAGAGGGTGGCATCCATAAAGCCCTGCGGACCGGCAATGGTGATAAGTTTCTGCAACACCTGTCCCGGCGGCGGCAGAAACAGCGGGCTAATCAGTTGCAGGTCGGCAACGGCCCACCAGATAGTCAGCAGCACCGCCAGGGTCGCCACGCTCAGAGTAAGCTGGCGCGAAAACGGCCAGCGCCACTTCAGCGACCGCTGACGCGGTTTGTCATTGATGACCACGCTCATGCAAAAGCCTCCCGTTGTTCAAATACCCGGCTGAGGACGTATTCGCGCTGTTCGATAAACCGCGGGTCCGATTTGATGCTGCGGCAGGATTCACCGGCGACGAAGCGGCGGCCAAAATCGAGCGGCAGCCGTTCGAGCACGTGCCCCGGCCCCGGCGAGAGCAGTACCAGCTCGGTGGCCATAAACACCGCCTCTTCGATATCGTGGGTGATCAGTAGCACCTTTTTACCGGTCTCATGCCACAAGCTGAGCAACAGGGTTTGCATCTGCTCGCGGGTAAAGGCATCCAGCGCGCCAAACGGCTCATCGAGAAGCAGCAGTTGCGGGTTTGCCGCCAGCGCACGGGCAATTCCCACCCGCTGGCGCTGGCCGCCGGAAAGCTGCCAGATAAAGCGCTTCTCCGCCCCTTCGAGGCCGACTTTTTTCAACATCTGCGCGGCGGTCGCCCGGCGCTGCGTTTTGTCGATCCCGGCCAGTTGTAACCCCAGCGCGACGTTATCCTGCACGTTGCGCCACGGCAGCAGCCCTTCATGCTGAAACACCACGCCGCGATCGGCCCCCGCTCCTTCCACCCGCAGGCCTTCAAGGGTGATGCTGCCATGCTGATAAGGCACGAATCCGGCAATCAGGTTCAGTAGCGTCGTTTTACCGCAACCGGAGGGCCCAAGCACCACCAGCAGTTCGCCGCTGTCCAGCGTCAGATTGATATCCGCCAACGCCGGTTTACCGCCGTAGTCGGCGGAAAGATGCGAGATTTGCAGCATCATGACCTCCTTTACTTCACAAAACGGTCGGTAACGTACTGGCTGTAGTCGCTCCCGGCGGCGGGCACTTTACCCTGCTCTTTGAGGAACTTTGCGGTGTCGACGATGGCCTTATTGACCGGCCCGCTCAGCTCCTGGGTCTGTTGGGCGGCAGTCAGGTAGGTATTGCCTTTCACCAGCCCCGGAACATCGGCCTCCGGTACGCCGCTTAAGCGCGCCAGCTTGCTGATATTTTCCGGCTGCTTCAGCCATTCGTCCGGGTTGGCGATATAGGGCTGCTGCGCATCAATGGCGCTTTTGGCGAAGGCTTTCACGATGTCAGGATGCTGGTCGGCAAAGTCTTTGCGTACCACCCACACGTCCAGCGTCGGCGCGCCCCACTCGCCCACCTGCGACGAGTCGGTCAGAACCGTGCCGTCTTTTTCCAGCGCGTTGACCGCTGGCGCCCAGACGTAGGCGCCGTCAATGTCGCCGCGCTGCCAGGCGGCGATAATCGCCGGCGGCTGCAGGTTAAGGATCTGCACCTGCCCCGGTTTGATCCCCCAGTGCTTCAGCGCCGACAGCAGGCTGTAGTGAGTGGTGGAGATAAAGGGGACGGCGATGCGTTTGCCGATCAGATCCTGCGGTTTGGTGATGCTTTTCTTCACCACCAGTGCTTCGGAGTTACCGAGCTTTGAGGCCAGCAGGAACACTTCAATCGGCACCTGCTGGGTGGCGGCGACCGCCAGCGGGCTGGAGCCGAGGTTGCCGATTTGTACGTCGCCGGAAGCCAGCGCCCGCACGATGCTCGCGCCGCTGTCAAACTTGCGCCAGTCGACGGTCGCCCCACTCGCTTTGGCGAAGGTGTTGTCCGCCTGGGCGACTTTCGCCGGCTCAGCGGAAGTCTGATACGCCACGGTGACGTTGACCGCCTGCGCCTGAAATGCCGCCAGTGCCAGCGCGGTGATAAGTGTGATACGCGATGATAGTGCCATAGTGTCTGCTTCCCATAGTTGTTATGGGTCCAGTATTTCCGGCGCGATGCGTTTGATGAAGTAATTAAAAATTCTTGCTAAGAACAAAGCGTTTTTAGAAAAAAAGCTGCAATGCTTATACACAAAATCATTCAAGATGCGTCGAGGCGGCAAAGGAAGAAATCCCCAGGAGCATAGAGAACTATGTGACTGGGGTTTCTGAGTGCAGCCAACAAAGAGGCAGCTTGAAGGATGAAGTGTATTGCGATTTTGTTACATTCATTACATAACTGCGCCTGATTGATTGCCAGCGTAGCGGCGGCAGGCATCATAGAACGATGATGTGCTAAGAGAGAAGAAACATGATTCGAGTGGTGCTGGTCGATGACCATGTGGTGGTGCGTTCAGGCTTTGCGCAATTACTCAGCCTCGAAGAGGATCTCGACGTTGTTGGCCAGTTCAGCAACGCGGCGGAAGCCTGGCCGACGTTATTGCGCGATGAGATCAACGTTGCGGTCATGGATATCGCCATGCCGGATGAAAACGGCCTGAGCCTGCTAAAGCGCTTGCGTGCGCAAAAACCGCAGTTTCGCGCCATTATTCTCAGCATTTACGACACCCCTGCCTTTGTACAGAGCGCGCTTGATGCGGGAGCCTGCGGCTATCTGACCAAACGCTGCGGACCGGAAGAGTTAGTGCAGGCGGTACGATCCGTCGGAATGGGCGGGCATTACCTGTGCGCCGATGCGCTACGGGCGCTACGCGGCGGCGAACAACCAGCGCAGGTGCTGGAGGTTCTTACGCCGCGTGAACGCGAAGTGTTTGATTTACTGGTTAAAGGTAATAGCGTCAAGGAAATAGCCTTCAGGCTCGATCTCAGCCACAAAACGGTGCACGTCCATCGCGCCAATGTGCTGGGCAAACTGCAGTGTCACAGCACCATAGATCTGGTCCATTTCGCCCTCGACCACCAGTTGCTGGCGGGTCATTAATGTCGCGCAACCTTCGCCACTGGGTCATTTCCCTGTTCATCGTACTGGCCTGGGGAAGCGGCTGCCTGATGCTGTGGACGCTCGGGTTTTACCTGACCCACAACGGACAGCAGGCGGCGCTGTTCCTGCCGCACGGCGTCTATCTGGCGCTGCTGATCCTGCTTTCGCGCCGCTACTGGCCCGCGCTGGTGCTACCTCCCGTGCTGATGCTGTTCTGGCTACACAGCGAACAGTTGCTGAACGGCTATATTTTGCTGGCTGCACCGTTGATCAGCCTGCTCCCTGCCGGTATCGCCCAACAGTTCTGGCACCGTTTTCCCCTTTACTGGCAGAGGCTGACGCTGCTGCTGGCCACGGTCACCGCCAGCGCATTACTCAACACCGCGCTGCTTTCGTCGTTTGTGAAAGGCCCGGCGATGATGCTGGGTCTGGCCTCGTTTACTGGCGGCGTGCTGCTGACGCCGTTTGTCTATCTGATTTTTGAATTTCTGCGCCAGCAGCACCGCAACCACCTGCTGGGACTGGATACCAACAACCCGCCGCTGCGCACCTCATTGATTATCTGGTGCAGCCTGTTCTTTATTATCGGCATCGGTACCCAGATGGTGCTGTCGCCGGAAATCGAGCGCCTGCTGCTGATTGTCGTGTTTCTGCCAAACGTGGTGATGGCGTGGAAGTTCGGCTGGCAGGGTGGCGTACTCTCCGGCCTGCTGGGCAGCATGATGATCACCATCGCCCGCCAGGTTGGCGTCGGATTCAGCAATCTGGTGGAACTGGAGATTTTTCTGGCGACCCAGGCGCTGCTCGGCATCGGGCTGGGCATTGCCATCAGCCGCCAACAGCACCTGGCGCAAAACCTGCACCATTACCGCCAGCGGCTGGAAGCGGAGCTGGCGGCGCGACGAGCGCTGACCGAAAAGCTGATCCACACCGAAGAGGATACGCGCAAAAGCCTGGCGCGCGAGCTGCACGACGAAATCGGCCAGAACATCACCGCCATTCAGATCCAGTCGCAGTTGGTGAAACGGGCGCGCGATCCGGCGCAAACCCAGGCCGCCGCCAGTCAGATTAACGATCTCGCCCGGCGCATTCACCACTCCACCCGCCAGTTGCTACGCCAGTTGCGCCCCCCGGCCCTTGATGAGCTGTCGTTTAAAGAGGCGCTGCACCATCTACTCAACGAGTTTGCCTTTGCCGAGCGCGGTATCCGCTGCCGCTTTGACTACCGACTCACCGCCACGCCGGAGAGCGAAACGGTACGCTTTACTCTCTATCGGCTACTGCAGGAGTTACTTAATAACGTCTGTAAGCACGCCGACGCCAGCGAGGTCGCCATTGTCCTGCTTCAACAGGGAGAACTGCTGCGCCTGGAGGTGAAAGACAACGGCATCGGCATCAGCTCTGACAAAATGGCCGGGTTCGGCATTCAGGGCATACGCGAGCGGGTCAGCGCCCTGGGCGGAGAGCTGTCGCTGGAATCGCAGCACGGCACGCGGGTAATTGTTAACTTGCCCACAAATTTGCAACAAACAGCCTGCTAACCAGGAAAAAGTCTTAGTCACTCCGGACTTTCTCTCATCCCCTTTCCATTTCACTTTCTTATAGTCAGCAAAACGGAGACGGCTATGCACGCACGCTCAGCAAGCGACATTAATCAACATTACCAGACGCTGCGTCCGCAATTGCTGATGTACATGGTCATCGGGTATGCGGCGTTTTACCTGACGCGCAAAAGCGTCAACTACGTGCTTCCGGCGCTGCAAACGGATCTGGGGCTGGATAAAGGTGATATCGGCCTGCTGGGGTCGCTGTTTTATCTGACCTACGGTCTGTCGAAGTTTACCGCCGGACTGTGGCACGACAGCCACGGGCAGCGCTGGTTTATGGGGGCGGGCTTGTTCGCCACCGGTCTGCTAAACGTGGGGTTCGCCTTTGGCGAATCGCTGACGCTGCTGCTGGCGGTCTGGGCGCTGAACGGATTTTTTCAGGGCTGGGGATGGCCTCCCTGCGCCCGTCTGCTGACCCACTGGTACTCGCGCAACGAACGCGGTTTCTGGTGGGGCTGCTGGAATATGTCGATCAATATCGGTGGGGCGATTATCCCCCTGATTAGCGCCTTTGCCGCCCACTGGTGGGGCTGGCAGGCAGCGATGCTGGCACCGGGGATCATCAGCATGGCATTAGGTATCTGGTTAACGCTGCAGTTGAAAGGAACGCCCCGCGAAGAGGGATTGCCTTCAGTGGGTACCTGGCGCAACGACCCGCTGGAGCTGCGTCAGGAGCGACAAAGCCCGCCGATGGGGCTGTGGCAGATGCTGCGCACCACGATGCTGAAGAACCCGATGATCTGGCTGCTGGGCGTCTCTTACGTGCTGGTCTACCTGATCCGCATCGCGCTCAACGACTGGGGCAACATCTGGCTGACGGAGAACCATGGCGTCAATCTGCTCAGCGCCAATGCGACGGTGATGCTGTTTGAAGCGGGTGGCCTGCTCGGCGCGCTGTTCGCCGGATGGGGTTCGGATCTGCTGTTCAGCGGCCAGCGGGCGCCGATGATTTTACTGTTCACGCTGGGGCTGATGGTCTCCGTCGCCGCGCTATGGCTGGCGCCAGTGCATCACTACGCACTGCTGGCAGTCTGTTTCTTTACGGTGGGCTTTTTCGTTTTTGGCCCGCAAATGCTGATTGGCCTCGCGGCGGTGGAGTGCGGACACAAAGCGGCGGCGGGTTCAATCAGCGGATTTCTCGGCCTGTTCGCCTATCTGGGGGCAGCGCTGGCGGGCTGGCCTCTGTCGCTGGTCATTGAACGCTACGGCTGGTCGGGCATGTTCAGTTTACTCTCGGTCGCCGCAGTACTGATGGGTTTATTGCTGATGCCGCTGCTGATGGCGAGCATTACTACCTCTCCTGCTCAAAGGATAAAATAATGAAAAAAACTCTGGTCACTACCCTGATTGCCTCCGGCATTGCGCTGGCGGCGTTAAGCGGCGCAGCACACGCCAAAGGTCGTCTGGTGGTCTACTGCAGCGCCACCAACGAAATGTGTGAGGCGGAAACCAAAGCCTTCGGCGAAAAATATGAGGTGAAAACCTCGTTTATTCGCAACGGCTCCGGCAGCACGCTGGCGAAGGTCGATGCCGAGAAGAAAAATCCACAGGCGGATGTCTGGTACGGCGGTACCCTCGATCCGCAGTCCCAGGCCGGTGAAATGGGCCTGCTGCACCCCTATAAGTCCCCTAATCTTGAGCAGGTCATGGAGCAGTTCCGCGATCCGGCAAAGCTGAAAGGTAACTACTCCTCGGCGGTGTACGTCGGCATTCTCGGCTTCGGCGTGAACACCCAGCGCCTGAAAGAGAAAAATCTGCCGGTGCCCAAATGCTGGAAGGATTTGACCAAAACGGAATACAAAGGCGAAATCCAGATTGCCGACCCGCAGAGCTCCGGCACCGCCTACACCGCGCTGGCGACCTTCGCCCAGCTATGGGGGGACGATCAGGCTTTCGATTATCTGAAGCAGCTTAATGCTAACGTCTCCCAGTACACCAAATCCGGTATCGCCCCGGCGCGCAACGCCGCCCGCGGTGAAACGGCCATTGGCATCGGCTTCCTGCATGACTATTCACTGGAAAAAGAACAGGGCGCGCCGCTGGAGTTGATCTCTCCCTGCGAAGGCACCGGCTATGAAATTGGCGGCGTGAGCATCCTGAAGGGCGCGCGCAACCTCGACAACGCCAAACTGTTTGTCGACTGGGTGCTGTCAAAAGAGGCTCAGGAGCTGGCATGGAAAAAAGGCAAGTCTTATCAGATCCTGACCAACACCACCGCCGAAACCTCGCCGAACTCGCTGAAGCTCGACGACCTGAAGCTTATCAACTACGACATGGATAAATACGGCTCAACGGATGTTCGTAAAGCGCTAATCAATAAATGGGTTAGCGAAGTGAAGATGGGTAAATAAGCCCACTCTTGCGGTTAACGCCGGGTGACGACTTCGCCTTACCCGGCCTACAACTTATTCAATACCGGAACCGCTATGTCACACACACTTGCACTCCATCCCGTGAAAAAACGGGATGCGATATTCCTTTGGGTTTTGTTTGGCTGGCTGGCGTTCGCCCTGCTGCCGAGCTGGAGCCTTGATTATGGTCTGCTGGAGTCCACGAGCGATGAAATTCTCGCGGCCTACGGCTGGTCACAGTTCAATATTAGCTGGCTGTGGTATCTGTTACCGAGCCTGCTGCTGATACGTCCATTTCAGGAGGCCAGGCGGGAGCAGCGCAGCCGCCATTATCTCGATGCAGGTTGGGCTTTTTTATGTATGGCGTTTATCATCATCAGCGCCACCATTGAAGGCCGCGGGTTAGGCTACGCCACCATCGTGCTGTTTGTCGCGCTGGGCGCGATTATGACTCTGGCGCTGACTCGCCTTGAATGGCTGGGCGGCGATCGTTTTGTCATCGGTTCGCTGGTTACCATCGTGGCGTTAATTGGCATCTTTATCGTCTGGCCGAGCATCGCCATTTTCATCCCGATGTTCACCAACGACGCCGGCGAGTTTGCCCCGCTGGCGTTTATGGGCGTGCTGTCGCAGGCGCATATTGTCCAGGTGATCCTTAACTCCATTGCCCTGTCGATTGCAGTAGGCATCGGCTGCACCTTCTTTGGTCTGGTACTGGCGATTTACACCACCCGCATCGCCCAGCGCAGCGCGATTATCGGCCGCATTTTCTCGATTCTGCCGATCGTCACCCCACCGTTTGTCGTCGGCCTCGGCGTGACCCTGATGATGGGCCGGTCCGGCTACATCACCGAATTGATGGTCGACTGGTTCGGGCTGACTAATACCAACTGGCTGTACGGGTTTACCGGCATCTGGCTGGCGCAGGTGCTGGCGTTCACCCCGATGGCCTTTATGATCCTCGACGGCGCGATTAAGACCATTCATCCGTCGCTGGAGGAAGCGTCGTACACCCTGCGCGCCAGCCGCTGGCAGACCTTTAACGGCGTCTTTGTCCCGTTGCTGAAACCGGCGCTGGCAAATGCGTTTTTAATCGTCATCGTCCAGTCGCTGGCCGATTTCAGTAACCCGCTGGTGCTCGGGGGCAACTTCGACGTGCTGGCAACGCAAATCTACTTCTATATCACCGGTTCGCAGCTCGATTATCAGGCTGCCAGTACTCTGGGCGCGTTCCTGCTGCTGTTCTCGTTGCTGGTGTTCTGCATTCAGTATATGTGGATCGGCAAGCGCTCTTACGTCACGGTCTCCGGTAAATCCTATCGCGGCGACGTGCAGCCGCTGCCGGTGACCCTGGTGTGGAGCGTGATCGCTATTCTGGCGGTGTGGATCGCCTTTAATGCCCTGCTCTATGGCAGCATTTTCTATGGCAGCTTTACCGTTAACTGGGGCGTGGACTACACCCTGACGCTGGATAACTTTATCAAGCTGTTCGGCCAGGGAATGAGCGACGGGGCGTGGCCTTCGCTGCTCGACACCCTGCTCTACGCCGGGATTGCCGCGCCGATCACCGCCGCCTTCGGCCTGCTGATCGCCTGGATCGTGGTACGCCAGCAGTTTAAAGGTAAAAAGACCATTGAGTTCACCACCATGCTGTGCTTCGCGGTGCCGGGCACCGTGGCGGGCGTCTCCTATATTCTCGCCTTTAACAGCGCCCCGGTATATCTCACCGGCACGGCGGCGATTGTGATTATCTCGATGGTGATGCGTAACGTGCCGGTCGGCATTCGGGCGGGCATTGCTGGCTTAGGTCAGATCGACAAATCGCTGGATGAAGCCTCGCTCAGCCTGCGCGCCGGTTCCCTGCGCACCATCACGCACATTCTGCTGCCGCTGCTGCGCCCGGCGATCCTCTCGGCGCTGATCTACAGCTTTGTGCGCGCGATTACCACCGTCAGCGCCATTGTGTTCCTCGTGACGCCGGACACCCGCGTCGCCACCGCGTACATCCTCAACCGGGTGGAAGACGGTGAATACGGCGTGGCGATCGCCTACGGTTCGATTCTGATCGTCGTGATGCTGGCGATTATTTTTATCTTTGACTGGCTGATCGGGGAAGCGCGTATCTCCCGTTCAAAAGCCAAAAACCAGGCGTAATGGAGCGCACTATGAGTCAGAAAAATTTTGTTGAGCTGCGCAACGTCACCAAGCGATTCGGCAGCAACACGGTTATCGACAATATCAATCTCACCATCCCGCAAGGGCAAATGGTGACGCTGCTCGGCCCTTCCGGCTGCGGTAAGACGACCATCCTGCGCCTGGTGGCCGGGCTGGAAAAACCGAGCGAAGGACAGATTTTCATTGATGG